>DXZC01000200.1 GCA_019415505.1 Peptococcaceae bacterium
GAAGTATGGTTATATAGGGACCAAAGGCCAACTGATTTAAAGAGCTGCCAATCAGGCTGGCGACAAATAGGCCGATAATTAAGCCAATAGAACCCCCAACCAGTTCCCAGGCGGAAACCTTACCAATACGAACCACCAAACGGGAGGCCAAAGATTCTATTAATTTAGCCAAAAACGACGAACAGAGAAACACGATAAAACCAACCACTAAAATTGAGCCGACTGTAGCAATTAACCAGGTAGAGCCGGAAGTGAGGTGCCAAAAGAAATCTAATATAAAACCGGATAAAAAATAGGTGCCCACCATGGCCGCAATAGTCAAAATGACCTGCATACTAATTCTAAATATTTTCACTATTCTCACCTCCTTTCCACTTAAATTATCTATATTAAACTAAGCAAGCTTAGTTATATAGCTCAATAAATATGCCTCTGGCTTTAAAATAGAGCTTATCCCAACTGATTTGGCATTTTAGGCGTTAGGCCATAAAATCAGGCTGATAACCTGGGCTAATCATCGGTAAACTACCTATCTTTACTAAACATTTCAATATTTTAGTAGCTCAGGCTCAGTCTAGGCGGCTTCTGGCTCCTGGTTTCCGAGCTTTTCGGCAATAGCCTAAAGCCAGCAAAATTAGAGCTTACCGGCGCCGAATACGGCATAATCGCGTTGCCGGATTAAACTGCGGTGTATGGCGTTGGAACGAACCGTCCCCACCCCCTCTACCTCATCTAAGGTAGCAATATCGGCATTTAAAATATTCTGCAAGTTCTCATCAAAATAAGAGACAATTTTTGCCACAATGGATGTTGGAATCCGGGGAACCCGGTGCAAAATACGGTAGCCCCTGGGTGTGAGGGATTTTTCCAAAACATCGCTGCTGCCCCCAAAGCCCATGAGCTTTGCCAGGTAGGATTTATCCATTAAATCATCGTCATCTAAATTAGCCAAATCCGTCTCTAAATGGTTTATACTGCGTTTAGCGGCGGTTTTAGCGTAATCCAAAATAATATTATGATATTCCGGCCAGATATCCGCGGTGAGCTCCTCCATTTGCATCTGAATTAAGGGGCCTTCGTCGCCCATTTGCAGCAAATAGAAATCCAGCTCATCGGCAATACGCCGCACCCGCTCGCCCCGTTGAATGATTTTTACCACGTCATTGGCTAAAACAGCATCGTCAAACTCTAAAAGGCTGAGATTATCCAACTCCTTACGCAGCTCGTGGCAATAACGCTCCAAAGTCTGTAAAGCCTGGTTGGCCTTGGCTAAAAGCGTGCCGATATCCGAAAGAATAAACTTAGTTTTTCCCTTATAAATGCTAATCATGGAGCGGCGCTGGGAAATAGCGATTACTACGGCGCTGGTCTGAGCCGCCACACGGGAGGCTACCCTATGGCGTATGCCCGTTTCGTCGGACATGGTTTCCTTGGTGGGCTGTAGCTGGGTATTGGCCCGCCAAATCCGCTCCGCCGAGGCGTCTAAAATAATGGCGCCATCCATTTTAGCCAACTCATAAAGCCGGGCTTCATTGACTTCTACATCAATAATAAAGCCCCCTTCCACAATGGAGCGCACGTCAGGCCCATCGCCAATGACAACTAAGCCCCCGGTTTTGGCCCGGAGAATGTTTTCTATGCCCTCCCGCAAGGTGGTACCGGGAGATACCAGCTCCAAGGCTTGGCGCATTTCCCCTTGTTTTCCAGATTCATTGTTCATTAAGCCTCAACTCCTAAAATATATGTGTAAAAGCCTCTTTGAGGGTGCGTACAGGGATAAGCTCCACGCCCTCGGCTCCTCTTATTTCCTTAAACATAAACGAAGGTACAATAAAAGTCTTAAAGCCAAACTTCCGCCCCTCTTTAAGGCGTTTATCGATCTCGCCAACGCCACGTATTTCGCCGCCTAAACCTATTTCGCCCAGGAGAATGGTATTGTCCCTTAAAGGCAGATTGCGAAAGCTGGAGGCGATAGCCGCCGCCACGGCTAAATCCGAGGAAGTATCGTCAATTCTCAGGCCGCCGGTGATGTTAAGATAAATATCAGCGCCAGCCAGGGGTAAGCCTAAAACCTTTTCCAGCACGGCGATAATCAATAAAAGGCGGTTATATTCAATACCCGTGGCCAAACGCCGGGGGTTGCCAAAGGAGGTTTTGGCCACTAGCGCCTGAATTTCCACTAAAAACGGTCTGGTTCCCTCCATTACCGCGCCCACGGCATTACCGGGGTCCGCCATGTCCCGTTGGGCCAGAAACATGGCTGAGGGGTTATCAAAGGGCACCAAGCCCCGTTCCGTCATATCCAATAAGGCTACCTCATTGGTGGAGCCAAAACGGTTTTTCACCGCCCGCAAAATCCGAAAACCTTGGTGGCGCTGGCCCTCAAAATACATCACAACATCCACCATATGTTCTAACAGGCGGGGACCAGCTATTACCCCCTCCTTGGTGACGTGTCCCGCTATCATCACGGTGATATGTTGTTTTTTAGCCAGTTCCAATAATTTAGCCGTACATTCCCGAATCTGCCCCACGCTGCCGGGGATAGAATCAAGCTCCGCGTCATAGAGGGTTTGTATGGAATCCACAATCAAAAGGCCGGGGCGGATTTTCTGAATATTTTCATTTATGGCCCCTAAATCATTTTCCGCTAACAAGTAAAAATCCGTTGCCTCGGACCGAATACGTTCCGCCCGTAAACGGACTTGTTTAAGGGACTCCTCGCCAGTGGCGTAAAGGACTTTACCATGGTTTTCCGCATAATTGGCGGCAATCTGGGTGAGAAAGGTGCTTTTGCCAATGCCGGGTTCGCCGCCTATCAGGAT
>DXZC01000201.1 GCA_019415505.1 Peptococcaceae bacterium
TGTATAAGAGACAGGGAATCTGCTATATTATTAGGGGATAATTACCGCAACTTTAAACCGCAAGATGCTATATCCAGATGTGAAGTGGCCAAAATGCTTTCCGCTTACATTGTTTTTAGTACTAAACCAACTTATATTACAGGTACAACGCCTCTGGAATATATTGAGACAGAAGATACAGAAATTAGCGGTGAGACTGACAATGATGAGGACTCCTTTCATAAGGATTTGGCGGCGGCTGATTTATCTTCTGAAGATAATTTTACCCTAAGTTGGAAAAGTGCTGGTAAATTGGAATCAAGTACGCATAGGCAGCTCACAAATCAAGGTTTTTATATTCTATTTGAGGATAACGGCAAGTCCTATCCTAAAATTAGTAATCTCAGCGATGTTACCAGCCAGGTAAACCAGCGCCAAACTGGTAAGTATTCCCAGACTGCGAGGGGGTATATACAAGAAGGATCGGTAATGCCTGATAACACGGAAACTGATAGCGGTACTTTTCTCGGTCATTATTGTTCGCCTGGTTTAGAGAATAAGAGTAATGAGTCATCTCCAACCGCCTATACCCGCTGTCGCAATCATTACCAGAGAGCTAGAGAGTTATATACTTGGTCTGATTACTTTCTTGCGTATCATACGTTAGGTAAAGCTATGCATTATTTAGAGGATGTCAATTCACCGCCTCATGCTGCTTTAATAACAGGGGCGTCGCACAAAGGTTATGAGGAATGGGTGCGCGATAATATGAGAAGCGACTATTTTGTCACAAGCGCTTCCAGCTCTACTTATAATTTTATGCGCAAACCTTTCTCTGATATCTTTAGAAATTTTGCGCAATTATCGAATAATGTAGCGCATGTGTGTGTAACCAATCATTCAGTCAGCGCAACCAGGGATTGCCTCACTAGAACTGAACGCGCTATTGCCGGTATGGCCTACCGCTTCTTGATAGACACTGGGAGGAATAATTAATAGCGTCTTATCTAAGTGCGCTTGTATAATTAAAGAGGTGAGAGCCCCATGGAACGACATTTTAAGTATAAGAAAATATTAATCATGATAAGCGTTCTGATTATTATCATTGGTGTAATTCTCGTGTGGTTTTTCCTGTTTAGGGGTAAACCGTCGTCGGATCCCGATAAGTTATGGCCGGAACAAGGTGAGGTTATCGCTGTGATAGAAGGTAAAGAATACCGCTACGACCCCATTTACCTTTACCGTTTGACCAATTACTGCTTTTCTGAGGATCCGAATAAGCCAGTTACTGATCTATTTGGGATTCATGGCGTCGGTTTCTCGCCTGTGGGGGTATTCTTTGGGAAAACCCAAGCTGAAGCTGCAGTTTGTTTGGAACTCACCTATAAAGAAGGTAAAGAAATATATAAGGATAAACCCATTGAGGAAAGTGTTATTCTGGCTCATGCAGGCGAGCTGGGTTATGAATATGAATATACGAAATCAGATGAATATAACGGTAGACACAAGGACGAAATTATAGCCAGACATGAAAGCGCTAAATTTGTGGCTTCCCAATCTGACCAGGAGTATTTAGAATACCTGCATCCCTATATAGAAAAGTTTACTTATATTGACCAGACTGTCTTTGATCCATCTCCGGTGCCCACTTGGGATATGGAAATGTGCGGCTTAGAACAGGATAGATACTATGAATTATTGTCAACTACCGGGGGTCGCCGAACAATCTGCGCTTTGATTGGCGAAAACTTACTAAAAAAGTATAACGTGGAAATGGTGGAATAGAACCACCAAATAGGTTGCGCTAAAAAGGCAATGTATTAACCCACTAGCAGGTTTTAAGCTTTACCGGCTGTGTGGTTTGGAGCTAAAAATCCTGTTTAAGGTATTGCCACTTTAATCTCTTCGTGGCTCTGAATCGCACGGCCGGTTTTTCTTACCGCTACTCGGTTGAGCACACGCGCTAACTAAGCCATAGGGAGGAGAAGGCATGACGAGTAAAACGGAGTGGAGAAAAGGGCGCTTAGTTGTGCTTCTTTTGGTGCTAGCCCTGGTACTCTGGTATTTCCTGCTGCGGGAAAAACCGCCGGCGGATCCCGATAAGATATGGCCGGAACAAGGTGAGGTTATCGCCGTGATAGAAGGTAAAGAATACCGTTACGACCCCAATTACCTTTACCGCCTGACCAATTACTGTTTTTCTGAAGACCCCAATAAACCTATTAGTGATATCTTTGCTTATGCCTCCGGGGGCTATGCTGAGAATTTTCTTTTCGGTGACAATCAAGGGGAGGCTGCAATTTGTTTGGAATTAGTCTATAAGGAGTGGCCGGAATACCTTAAGGAACCATTGCCGGAAAGCGTTATCAAGGCCTATGTTGATGATCGGTATTGGGATTTTCAATATCTGAAAACAGATCGCAAAAAACCGCATAGGGCAGAAATTTTCGCTAGATATCGGGAAGCCAAGTTTTTCCCTCTACAGTTTTACGATTTGTATGCCCGTGATTTATACCCCTATACTAAAAAGTTTGCCTATATAGATACGGTATTAATGGATTGGGATTCGCCATTACCGAAATGGGATGAAAAAATGTCCGGTTTAGAACAGGAAGAATTTTACAGTTTGCGGGAAAGTGAGGAAGGCCAAAATACCATAGACGCCCTCATTGGCGAAAACTTACTGAAAAAGTATAACGTAGAAATGGTTGAATAGAACTACCAAAGAAGATACCCAAAGTGGCTGGGGCCAGCTATTAATCGAGACCCCTAATTAAAGCCCACCTTGACTGTGTGGGCTTTAATTTTGTTGCCTATTTTATAAGCATAATAT
>DXZC01000202.1 GCA_019415505.1 Peptococcaceae bacterium
CATAGATATTGCCAAAAATGATGCGGACAATAAGTTGATCTTTAAAGGCGATAATAGCATGATAACAAAGGATTCCGGTGCTGCTGGCATAAGGGTGCCTGATATCACCTACACCTTGGAGAATCCCACTCAACACTATTTAGGTAGCCTCACCTTAGAGTCTGCTAACAACAGTAATAAAGATAAATTGGTAGCCAAAGGCGGCAGTGGCAGCGGCAAGGGCGCCGGTATTGGCGGCAACCGCTATGAGTTAGCAGGTAAGATTAGTATTACCAGCGGTACAGTTTATGCCACCGGCAATAAGGGCGCTGGCATAGGGGGCGGTTCCTACTACGGTTCCGGCGGTGAAATATACATTAGCGGCGGCGACATAAAAGCTGAAAGCACCGGGGAAAGCTCGGCGATTGGCGGTGGCGCTAATGGCGATTCCGGCAATATAACTATCACTGGCGGCAATATCACTCTCTTAGATCAAAGAGGTGCCTCCGCCGGCATAGGTTACGCCCAAGGTTATCCGAAATCAATACTGCCTAATATAACACGTCCCTCCTCCGGGTCTATTGATATACAATTTGCCAACTTGCGCAGCTTTAATAGCGAAACATCTTTAGCTCCGATTATCTATACTAAGGACTTTAACTCTGCTTATACCGCCATTAAAGCGGTAATAATGGAATCACCCACTAAGCGCCTGAGTAATTATGATATTAATATAATTGACAGTAACAGCGGCGCCACCAAAGCTAAGGTTACTACTTGGGGCGCGGATACAGCTAATGATAAGCTTTCCGGCGGTACCATATATACCTACTTGCCCGCAGGCTCATATTCCTTCCAGAGCGCCACCGACGCTTCCCTGATCGGCATGAACCGCTCCTACCCCACTGGCGTTATAAAATCCAATGGCGCTAACCTGGGAGAGGTAGATTTAATTCTCAGCAAAGTAAACACTAAGTCTATGCACTTTGACGACGTAGTTGAGGGTACTTGGTATCATCCTGCTGTGGCCTATGCCTTCCAGCATTATCTCATGATAGGTACGGATAAAAACTCCTTTGCTCCTAAAAATCCCATGACTCGTTCTATGGTAGTAACTATATTAGCGCGTTTGAGTAAGGAAGATATTAGTGGTTACGAAAAAAGCTACTTTAGCGATGTAGATATTAAGTCCTGGTATGGCAAGAGTGTTGCTTGGGCCTACGATAATGATATTATTGAGGGCATAGGCCAAAAGAAGTTTAACCCCAACGCCAAGGTCACCAGAGAAGAATTTGTAAAAATGTTTTATTACTATGCCAAATATGTGGGAATTGACGCCAAGGAACGGGGTGACATTAGTAAGTTTTCTGATGGTCAAGACGTTTCAGACTGGGCTGAAAAACCCATGCAATGGGCTATAGAGGTATCGTTGATTAATGGTTACGATGATGGAACCCTGCGCCCCCAAAATAACATAACCAGGGCGGAGGCTGCCACTATGCTCTATAATTTTATTGAGTATGTAATGCCCTGAATACAACAATTATAGACTAATAGAAAAATCCGCTTGTTACTATTAACAAGCGGATTTTTTTAATTACAACAATAAAATAAAAGTTTGGTAGGCTACAATTATGGCGTCTGAAAATTTCAATAAAGCGCTATCTTGATTGCCAATATATTAAATTTCTTCTATATTACGGCTCTAATAAACCGTATTTCTTCTTCACTCTGTCCAGTTTTTCAATCATTGGTTTGGCCAACACAAAGAGGAACACAAAAGTGGCTATAGCGTGAATAACATTAAAAGGAAAGCCTGTAATATAAAAGGTTAAAGCCCCTTGGCTGGTTGAAACACCCATTGTAAAAATGGAGCAGGTGTCCAAAATCAGGCCATAAATAATTAGGGCGGAGAGGAAGCCAAAAATACAGAGGGGTAAGCGTTTCTTAACTAGCCAACCTTTCTTAAAAAGTATGGCGGCCAAAAAACCAATAATGCCAAAGGCGAACATCTGCCAGGGAGTCCAGGGACCCTGGCCAAAGAAAAAATTGGAAACAAAGGCCGTAATAGCGCCGGTTAAAAAGCCAGCCTCAGCCCCTAAACAGATGGCCGCAATGATGACAATAGCTAATACAGGTTTAAACTGGGGCACCATAAAGAAGGCGGCCCGACCGGCAACCCCTATGGCTGCCATAACCGCTATGATAATCAATTCTCTGGCTTCAGGCTTTCTATTCTCAAAAATCATAAAAAAGGGCAGCATAATCTCAAAGATAATTAACAGACTAATGAAATTGTATTTGCGATCTCCTAAAAAAATCATGCCAAACGCTATAGTGGCAGGGATTAAAATAAAGATTACCAAAGACGCCATAACAGCGCGTTTTTTTATTTTTGTCATCAACAAAACTACACCGGTTAAAATAAAACAGATGATTACGCTGACCCCGCCGGCTTTTAGGGTAACTATAGCGTCGCTTTGCACCTCTGTGGTAATAAGATACCGCAAATAATAATAGTAGGCGAAAATGAGCGCAGCTCCTATAAAGGCGGTGACCATGACTACAAAGGAATTATCTGAATTGGCTGTGGCGCGGTTTTTATTAAGGAGCATAACCAGGGCAAAGATGTTTGCTAAAATAATGATTACCCCGCAAAGGCGAATGATATTAAGCAGTCCCTTGGCCTCAAAGGTAAAGTATAGGCTCACCTCGGACTTATAAAACGACGTAATCATATCATAGATACTAAAGCTTTGGGCCACACCCTGATAAGTTACCTCAACAAAGGGCATTAACATACATACTAAAGAAACGATAAGGGCCTGT
>DXZC01000203.1 GCA_019415505.1 Peptococcaceae bacterium
AGCTTGGCCCTTATCCTCTATACCGTCAAAGTTAATGATAACGGAGCGGCGTTGCTTCAGGTTTTCCGCAACCCGTTCTACATCAGCAAATTTTTTACCCTTTACCAAGACCATTTGTACTGGTGAAACGGTTCTTTTCTCCTCAGTGTAAGCGTCTTCCCTAAAAGAAAAGTCTGAGGTTCTCCTGGAATTGAAACGATTACGCCGGAAAGAACTAGGTTCTTCCTCTTCAAAATCATCTTCATCTTCATAAAGAGAATCATTTTCGTAATCTTCTTCATACTCGTCTCCGGGGAAACCTAAGACTCTTTTCAGCGTATCAAAAGCCATAACTCTACCTCCTTAATTTGAGCGGGCGCCAAAAATACTGGAGCCTACTCTTACCATGGTTGCACCTTCTTGTATTGCTACTATATAGTCATTGCTCATACCCATGGACAGTTCTCTCATTTTCACTCCGGGCAGAGCTAATGTAGCCAAATAATCTTTTAATTGTCGCAGTTCCCGAAACACGCCGCGTATTTTCTCTTTATCGTCAACGTGGGGACCAATGGTCATAAGACCTTGAATTTCTATGTTGGGCAAGCGGCACACTTCGCGGAGGAAGGGTTCCGCCTCCTCCTTTGCCAAACCGAATTTAGTATCCTCATCAGCTATATTTAACTGTACTAAACAAGGAATAACCCGGTCTATCTGGGCGGCTCGCTTTTGTATCTCCGCAGCTAATTTCAAGCTGTCCAGAGAATGTATCATGTAAACTTTATCTATAATATACTTGACCTTATTGGTCTGTAAGTGACCGATCAGGTGCCAGCGGACGTCCTGGGAAAAGTGGGGATATTTCTCCAAAATTTCCTGGACTCTGTTTTCCCCTAAATCCCGTAAACCATAGTCCACAGCTTCCTTTATAACGTCGACACTTTGAGTTTTGGTTACAGCGATTAACCTAACATCCTCTTGGGGATTTGTATATGGGGAAGGGGTATTATGTATAGTGCTTATAACCTTTTTTATTTTACAGGGAACAGGCATAAAAATCAACCTCTTTTTCGTAATTTCTCTTTAAAATTATACACTTTTCACACTATTTTTGCAAATTTTACACCTTTTCTTTAAATTATGCCTGAACTTTAGTGGTTTTATGTAAAATATTCGTTTATTTTGCCGATATGTCACAGTTTATCTAAATCTAAAACTACGTTAACTAACCGGCTTTTAAACCATTTATCCTCCACCGGTAAAGCAAAGACCAATTGGTAAGCAGCGCCCTTTTTGCTATAGGATTTTAATTTTCCCACTGTATTTTCACCATTTACTTTAAGGGGCAGGCTGGAACCTAATTCAGGTTCTTGGGCCCAGGATTCACAGGGCACTGCGAACATCAGGAGAGGTGGCTTTTGGTTGTTTAAGGTTTTATACACAGCTTGTCCCTTGGGGCAAAATGAGAGGTTATCCACAACCGTATTTTTCTGCTCAGAACCAACAATATCACTGACGGAGATATAATCTAAGTTATCTGGCGTAACTGCGCCTTCCCAGCCGTCAAAGTGATAGGAAACCAAACCTGAAGCCTCAGCCGGCAATGGCAATACCTTTTCATCATCAACAAGGTCGGTGGCAGCAGCCGCTAAGCTGGCGGCAGCTTGTCCCCTGGCAACCCGCTCCCCTTCCGGCAACAGAACATTTATCTGACCTTGGCAGGGGGCGTATACGATAGTTTCATCGTAGCAAAATACACCTTTAACCCCAAGGGAGTCGCTTTGACTAAGTGTAGCCGGCCCCTGGTCACCCCCGTTTATACCGGTGATAAAGAATTGGGAAAGGAACAGGACAAAGCAACACAGGCTCGCCATTATCACCATTCTGTATATGAAGATTTTCCTCTTGTTGCAATTACTTACTGTCTTTTTCTTCATATGCCTCATATTACTTTCTCTTTTACATATCTTCTTTACATAACCTGCCAAAAAGTCCGTGCCGGCCGCACCGGCCAGCGCTGGCCCGATAAGAGTAAAAAAGCTCCTGATTACAAGCAGTACACAAGGGAAAATCCGTGATATTACACTCCTTAATACCCGCCTGCATTAATAAAGCCTGATTGGCGCCGGCATTATCGAAAAACCATTTACCGGGTTTGCCCGGTTTAAACCAGTGAGCAGCCTGGTCATAAGCCTTTAAAAACCGCTGATAAAACTGCTCATCCACCTCATAACAGCACTGACCTATACCCGGCCCAAAGGCGACCAAAACATCCTGGGGCTTGGTGTTGTAATCTCTGGCCATCTTTGCTAAAACCTCAGCGCCGATATTTTGGTATGTTCCCCGCCAACCAGCGTGAACCAAGGCTAAGGCTTGGTTTTTTTGGTCAAATAAAGCAATGGGTAAACAATCAGCGTAAAAGGTGGCTAACAATACCCCGGCATCAGTTGTATACGCCGCGTCGGTATCGGCCAGAGCCGTATCATAACTGTCCAATCCCTTACCCCGGTCCGCCGCAGTCACCCGTCGCGCATTTTTGCTATGGGTTTGTTGCAAAGCAACAAAATCAGACGAATCAACGCCTATGGCCTGAAAAAAACGGCGGCGGTTAGTTTTAACGGCTTCTGAAGAATCCGACACATGCAAGGCCAAATTCAGAGAGGCAAAGTCGCCGCTGGAAACTCCCCCGGGCCGACATGATATATACACTTCCGCCCCTAATTTTTGCCATTGGGGTAATGTAAAGTAAATTAACGAATCTTTTTCTTTTTTCTGCCACATGGCTTACCTCCGAGTATTCCCATTATAAGCC
>DXZC01000204.1 GCA_019415505.1 Peptococcaceae bacterium
GCCATAAATTGAGCCAGTTCGCAGTTCTTCAGCCAATTGGGGCTGTCCGCACAGGTCGCAATAGCCGTATTCATCAGTTACGTTATCGCCGCCGCATTGGTTACAGATATAATAACCGCCGTTAACGATATCCCAGTCCCTTTCCCATTGGGCCTCCACCTCTGTGGCGCAGTCCAAGCAATACACTTCCTGAGTTTTCACAAGCCTCACCTCCAATAAATAACTTATAACTTATTAGCTTAATGGCTAACACCTAGCCTCCCGCCTTCGGCCCTGCAATTTATCCTCATCAGCCGCTTCTCACCGGGGGAAAGCTAAGTTTGGCAAAGCGGCTATTAGCCGCTCTATTTTTACCGGACCGATAATTATCCCTTAGATATATTGCGTCTCCCTTTGTGCGCCTCACTATGTTGCGTTTCCCTCTGTTACGTCTCACTCTTGTGAGCCTCTTCCCGTTGCGTTTCTCTCTGTTACGTCTCCCTGTTGCACCTTAATCAGCCAAGAGCAAATTAGCCAAAAACCCGCAATTCACCTGAGTAAGGGCTGAGCTAAATCCAATTTTTTTAAAAACTCAATTTGGCGTCCATATCTTTTATGCAATAAATTTAAAAAAACACTTTAAAAATCATTTCTTTTGAGATATAGTATTAATAAGGGCAACTTTTTTCAGGAGGTACTTTTTCATGAAGAAATTTTTTACAGCGTTAATTTTAGTTTTTTGTCTCAGTTGCACAATGGGGTGTGGCGAAAATGACCAAGCCGCTTATGACCGAGGCTACGCCGCGGGCGTAGAGGCGGGCCAAAAATTAAGGGCAGAGGAGTTGGATAAAGCCGCTACAGAAGCCGCTGCTGACGTCTCTGAGGAAGGCTATGTCGCAGCAGCTGCTAACGGCACAAACTGGGACAACGTCCCAACGGCGGAATTAACCACCAAAGTTTGGTATACCTCAGGGGGACAGTTTTATCATCAAGAAAGCTGCGCCAATATTAAGGACAGCCCTACTAAAGCAAGGCATAATATCAACGCGGCTTTAGAGGCGGGCCGCCAGCCCTGCCCAGATTGTATGTACCCTCCAACCACGACAACAGACTCCACAGAATCCCAGGTACCAGTGACCTCCTCATCTCAACCGGAACAATGGGAACAAAGGGAAACCACCCAAGGGGTCACAGTTTATATTACGGATACAGGCGGCAAATACCACCGTTCCGGCTGTCATCATCTCCGCTATAGCTGCCATGATATCGACATAAACGAGGCTGAACGCCTAGGCTATACTTCCTGCTCCCACTGCTGGTAAAAAGTTGGCTCTTAGCCTCTGGGAGTAGATTAATCATGTTTTACATTTAGGAGAACCTCATTGATTACGGTCTTTTAGAGTCCTTATAGATTAGGTCCTATCCATAACGCCAAGGGAAGAAACTGACCAGCATATGTTAGAGTCTGAACCTGGGCCTAGCAGCTATAATCACTCCTCGCTTATCCCTGCTCTACACTTTATTGTAGGGAATAAAACTGGGTACAAACAGGCAACTTCAGAGAAAGATTGTTATACGGCCCAAAGCAGGTATGCACGGCAGGTATATCCAGGACAAAGGAAACGCCGCCAAATCTGAAGCCAGGGCAAAACAATTAAAGTTAAATAGTAATGGTTAGATAATGAAACCGCGCCGGAAAACCATGCCAGGTGCGGTTAGGGCAGAATAAATACTTCAGTTGCCAGTATTTATTCTGCCTTTTATTAAAAAAATACACATTGATGAGGCTGTTATATTATTCTATTTGCTGCCTAACCTTTGACAAAGCTGGCGAGTAAACTGTAATATAAAGAACATTATAAAGTAAAGGGGTGATAATAGAGGTATACTTAACTAAGTATGTCAACTATCGTAAAATAGTGGGTGAGGATTTAATAGCAAACTTTAAGCAGGCTAATATGTACTTCAATGGGGTGCAATATTAGCCAGGAAAAAAGCCCAGGCGGTATTTTATTTAATCAGGGCTTTAATTGCTGGGGCTTTAATTGCCAGACTGGAACGGTAATTATGGCAAGTCACAGCCTATTTTTTTACTTAGATAGTAAGCAAAATAACTAGCATTGTCGGCAATTTCCTTAATCAGGGAATAAATCGGGGAATAAATCGGGGTATAAATACTGGGGTTACATAATGCTGAAGGCAAAAAATTAGCCGCTGTTGGCAGCAAAATCAGCGGGTTGAGTAAAAAAAACAGGCGGTTTGACCGTCTGTTTTTTAAATTATGGGGCATTAACCCAGTGCCGACAGCGTCCTAAAGAACTACAGCAGCGAGAGAGAGGATAGGCTTAGCCCCTGCAACCTGGCTCTTGCCGTTAGACATAGAGCACAACTGTTACCTTAAATTGTTGGTTCTCTGAGGTAATATCAAGAGCGCCGTTATATTTTAGCACCGTATCTTCCACATTGGCCAAGCCAAGGCCGTGGAGGTCGTTATCCTGTTTGCTGGTGAGAATACGCTTGCCTTTTCTTTTGATTTCACCGGTATAGGGATTTTCCATATGCAGGATTACCCGACCCTTGCTATAGACAATACTCAGTTGGATATTATGCTCCTGCTCTACCTGGGCCGTGGCCCTAATGGCGTTATCCAACAGGTTACCTAATATAATAACCACGTCAAAGGGAGCAATGTCCAAGGTATCGGGGATATTTAGCTTGGTGTTGATGGTAACCCCTTTTTGCAAAGCCTCCTGGATTTTGAAATTTAGTACGCTATCAATAAC
>DXZC01000205.1 GCA_019415505.1 Peptococcaceae bacterium
AAAGCAATGAATTTGCGCCTAAGCGGTTAGCTCCGTGGTACATATAATCACATTCAATATAACACTGTTGGCGGTATACATATGTGGCTTTGCCTGTTGGTAAATATTTTGGTTAATATGAGTGTTTTTTTTAATCCCCTTACTTTACATAATACTTATTATGGGAAGTTGTTTAATTTTATAAAGACGGTTCTTAAATATTTATATTTGCCAAATTTGCAAGTTTATAGTATAATTAGAAAATAAGTTCTTTATAAATATGAGGTGCCCTATGTCCAGAAAAAAAGCTCCCGCTGATAGTAATTACCCCGGCTTAAATAAAAGAGAAGCCTTAATTTTTGAGTTTATTTGCGATTTTTATAACGCAAATAATTTTCCTCCCACTGTTCGGGAAATATCTCAGGGGCTTCATATTCCTTCAACTTCAACAGTTTATTATTACTTAGAAAGTTTAGAAAAAATCGGTTATATTCGTAAAAATGGCGGTAAGATGCGGGCCATAGAAATACTTAAATACTATCAGGATAAGGAACCGCAGAAAGAAACGATTTTGGCGCCAGTTATTGGAGAAATTGCCGCCGGCACTCCTATTTTGGCTACCGAAAATATTATAGACCATTTTCCTGTGGATCTAGCCACTTTTCACCCTGTTCATGATGTTTTTGTGCTCAAAGTAAAAGGCGACAGTATGGTAGAAGCAGGTATCCTTGACGGCGATTATGTTATTGTCGAAAAAAAGGATACAGCGGAGAACGGCGACATAATAGCCGCTGTTATTGATAATGAAGCAACTGTTAAAAGATACTTTAAAGAGGATGACCATATTAGGCTCCAGCCGGAAAACTGCAACTATAGTCCTATACTGGTTCAAGAGGTCTATATTGCGGGAAAAATTATAGGATTATACAGAAATATACATTAAATAACAGTATTAGCTAAAGGGCCACCGGATATCGGTGGCCCTTAGAATTTATACGATCCCCCACTCCTGCTGGAGGATGGAATCTATCACTAATTTAATGTACATAAAGGAAGTGCCTCCCTGTAAATAGCAAACATACGGTTCGCGTAAGGGGCCGTCTGCACTTAATTCAATGGAGGAGCCTTCTACAAATCCCCCGGAAGCCATAATAACTTTATCGCTATAACCTGGCATATCCCAAGCCTCCAAATAAACATGGGAGTCAACAGGTGAATACTTTTGAATACCCCGGCAAAAGGATTTCATCTTTTCCGGGTCGTTGAAAGCAATGGCAGCCACAATGTCACTTCTAATATCATTAAAACTAGGCACTACTTTATAGCCTAACTCTTGCAGAATATAAGAAGCGTAAATTCCGCCCTTTAGGGCCTCTGCAACAACATGAGGGGCGGAAAAGATACCGTGGTATAGGTAAGCGTTGCTAATGAGGCTAGGGCCGACTTCCTTGCCAATACCCGGCGCAGTCAATTTGTAGGCCGCTCGCTCTATCAAGTCTTGGCGCCCCGCTAAATAGCCACCGGAAGGAGCTATGGCCCCACCGGGGTTCTTAATCAGGGAACCGGCAATTAAATCAGCGCCAACCTCAATAGGCTCCTTGTCCTCAGTGAATTCACCATAACAATTATCAACAAAGACAATTATATCGGGATACCGCGCCTTAACTAACTCTATTATGGCCTTAATCTCCGCTATAGTAAGGGCATTACGCATTTCATAACCTTTAGAACGCTGTATATAAAATACTTTGGTCTTTTCTGAAATAGTATCTAAGACCGTTGCCATATCGGTCAGATCTAGAGCGTGGAATTTTATATTTACACCTAGTTCCCTTAATGTGCCCGGACTACTATCATCCTCACCTAATACCTTCAATAAAGTATCGTAAGGCTTACCCCAAAATACTATTTCATCACCAGGTAAAACCATGGCAAATAACGCTAGGGCAATGGCGTGTGTACCCGATACAATCTGTTGGCGTATCAGGCTATCCTCGCTTTTAAATATGAGGCTCCACAAATTTTCCAGGGTATCACGGCCGGTATCGCCCATGCCATACCCACTGGTAGTATTAAAGTGCTGGTAGTTAATCTTACACTCCCGAAATGCTTCTAAAACCTTACGTTGGTTCTCATACTCCACTTGGCTATACGCCTCATACCACCGGTTTACCGCCTCTAAAGCCTCTTTTTCCAGTGTTTTAAAGTCCATATATTTATACTCCATACTAAAACTAAAGGGGCTGTGATGTTATACATCATAGCCCCCTCTACTTATTTTTTATAAAATTTATTCTTCCGATTTTTCTACATTAAAGTTGATGGGCCTGGCCGGCATTATTGTTGAGATTGCATGTTTATATATAAGGTTCTGCTTACCTTCTGAATCCAGCACGACGGTAAAATTATCAAAGCCTTTAACATGGCCTTTGGTTTGAAACCCATTGACCAAATAAATCACAACGGGAATACCTTCTTTTCTAACTTGGTTTAAAAAATAATCTTGTAAGTTGACGCTTTTAGACATGGTATTTACCTCCAAATAAAGTTAAATAAAACAAAACTAGTGTAATTATAGTATTTCGCTAATTAACAAATTTTTCCTGCTTCAATGCCATAAAAATATTCTGAGCAATATTTTGAGGCGTATCGTCATCCACATCCAACCATTTTATGTTGGGATCCCGCTTAAACCAAGTTATTTGGCGCTTGGCAAAATGACGCGTATTCTTTTTTAATAAATCGCAGGCGTATTCCTGTCTCTTATAC
>DXZC01000206.1 GCA_019415505.1 Peptococcaceae bacterium
CGGAGATGTGTATAAGAGACAGGTATTATATTGGATATATTGGGGCGAATAATCTGATCGTAAATAACCAGGGCGTCCTCAATGGTGATATGGCGCCAATGGGCTATCAGATTCACCAGCATATCCCCAAAGCGGCCCCGAGCCAGGGAACGCAGGAGCAGGACTAAAAACAGGGCGCCGGAAACCATGGCCAGGGTTTGGCCAAAAATTTTTCGCTTTAATTGACTGTAAGCTCGCTCATTTTTCAATTTTATAACCCACCCCCCAAACGGTTTTCAGGTATTTAGGCGCTGTGGCCGTTTCGCCTATTTTTTCCCGCAGATGACGAATATGCACCATAACCGTATTATTGCTATTGCTGTAGTATTTCTCTCCCCAAACCTGGGAAAAAAGCTCCTCCCCGCTGATTACCTCGCCGGGGCGGCGGCACAGGGCGGCCAAAATTGCAAATTCCGTGGGAGTAAGCTGTACTTCCCTGCCATCTACAGAGCATTGGTGGGTTTCCTCATTAAGGCAAAGGCCCCGCACGGCTAATATTTTAGGCTCCGCCGCCTGAGCTATAGGGTTATACCTGGTATAACGGCGCAGCTGGGCCTTGACCCGGGCAACCACCTCCAGGGGGCGAAAGGGCTTGGCAATATAATCGTCAGCCCCCAGGGAAAGACCGGTTATTTTGTCTATTTCCTCGCCTTTGGCGGTCAGCATAATAATGGGAAAATTTTTACTTTCCCGAATCTTTTTGCAGAGGGTAAAGCCGTCCATATCCGGGAGCATAACATCGAGGAGGGCTAAATCCACCGGCTCGTTCAAGGCCCAGGCTAAGGCCGGGGCGCTATGGTAGAATTTATGCACCTTATAACCCTCGTTCAATAAATAAACCGCCAAAAGGTCGGCTATTTCCTTTTCATCGTCAACTACTAAAATATCAACGGACATTACATCACCCCATTTTCCCGCTGACTTTTTTGCCTATCTTGCTATATTTACTATATTGTACAATATCAGGGCAAAAAACATCTTAATATTTTCTTAAATTTTAGCATAGCAAGGTAAAAAACACAAAATTAGGTTTTTAGGTTAAGTTTTTTCCGCAAATTCAGCTTTTTGGGTTGAGTTTTTTGCTGTTTTGCTTGTTCTTATTATTTCTTGCTTCAAGGGGGTTAACCAGGGTTATTCCCATTTTGCGTTTTTCGGCCAAAGCGCCGTCATTAAACTTTCCGGATTAAGTTTTCTGTTCCAGATACAGCTTTTTAAGTTAAGTTTTTTGTTTCTGTCTTGTTCGCTATTGTCTCGCCTTGCTTCAAAGGGTAAAATCCGGGTTTTCTCCGTTTTTGCGTTTTTGACCAAAACACCGTCATTAAATTTTCCAGATTAAGATTTCTGTTACAGATACAGCTTTTTAGGTTAAGTTTTTTGTTTTTGTCTTGTTCGCTATTGTCTCGCCTTGCTTCAAAGGGTAAAATCCGGGTTTTCTCCGTTTTTTCGTTTTTGGCCAAAACACCGTCATTAAGTTTTCCAGATTAAAACTTCTGTTCCTGATACAGCTTTTTAGGTTAAGTTTTTTGTTTCTGTCTTGTTCGCTATTGTCTCGCCTTACTTCAAGGGGTAAAATCTAGGTTTTCTCCGTTTTTGCGTTTTTCGGCCAAAACACTGTCATTAAGTTTTCCGGATTAAAACTTCTGTTCCTGATTTTTGGGTTATGTTTTTTGCTTCCGTTGTTCGCTCTTGTCTCGCTCGATTTAGGGGTAAACCAAAGTTTTCTCTGTTTTCCAGCCAAAGCCACCGCCTATCAGGCTGATAAACTAAAATAGGTTTAAAGGGTTGAACCCAGCGCTCTGAAATAAAGGCGAACAGGGGAATTACAAGCTACAGACCTTGATCTAAGACCTCTTACAGTCTCTAGCCTCCCGGCAACAAGCGAATAGTCTTAAGCTGAGCATTTTATAAGCTATTGCCCAGCTTAACAATATTAACAACATCTCACAATATTTAAAATGCCGAAAAAAATCTCAAGGTGCCTAAGCATATACGCGCCTTGCTAAACCCCCTTTTAACCCACCCAGACTTACAATTAAAGGTTAGATAAAGGCCGGAACAGAACAAGAAATGTCCCATTTTTATACATAAAAAAAGCGCCCCATTATGGGGCGCTGGGAGTCTGCCAGGGGCTATGGGCGGAGAAAACCTAAGTTAGGGACAGAAAACTTAAGTTCAGGACAGAAAATCTAAGCTTAAGACAGAGAACCTGAGTTAAAGCTGGTAAATATATTTTTCATAATCCTGAACATAATAGCGGATATTGACGCGGCCCCGGGTCACAACAGTGTGGCCCTCCTCCTCCAGCTTTTGGCGCTGGGCCGCCACTCCACCGGGATATTTAGGGTTTAACTCCCCCTGAGCCTTGAGAGTGCGCCAATAGGGCGTTTTATCACTGGACCTCTGATGGCTGGCCCAAGCCACCAGGGAAACGAAAATTCCCGCGGTCATGGGGTCAGTAAAATCCGCCCCGTTTTGGCGGGCAAAGTAATCTCTAATCTCACCCACTGTAATAACCTTACCTTCCGGCACGGCCTTCATTATAGCGTCATAAGCCGGGGGCGGGGCAAAATACATCCTGTCGCCGCCATATTTGGCAATGGTTTTAGGGTCGGTGACAATTTTTATTTTCGGCATATCAGTTTCCTTATGGAGCATTGCGTTGAAACTGTCTCTTATACACATCT
>DXZC01000207.1 GCA_019415505.1 Peptococcaceae bacterium
ATATCTTACAGTATAAAGCTAGTGGCGTTAAGCTCAATGAATTAACTAAATAATAATTTTACGAAATTAGGGAAAGGTGGTGTTTGCCATTAGCGTAGCTGAACAAAAAATCATAAGCGTTGGCATTGATATCGGGACCACCACAACCCAATTAGTTCTCAGCCGTTTAACGGTAAGAAATTCGGCCCCTGCCTCGGTTATTCCCCATATGGAAATTTCCGAACGAGAAGTTCTTTACCGTAGCGATATACACTTCACCCCCATTGATGACCATCTGCTCATTGACGCGGAAGAAGTCGCCCGCATTATTGCCGCGGAGTACGAACAGGCGGGAATGAACCCCTGGGACGTGGAGACCGGCGCAGTTATCATTACTGGTGAAACGGCGAAAAAGGAAAACGCCGCCAATATACTGGAATCGGTTTCCGAATATGCTGGTGACTTTGTTGTTGCTACCGCCGGGGTGAACTTGGAGTCCATTTTGGCGGGTCGCGGTTCCGGTGCAGCGGGTTTTTCCGAGGAACACCACAAGGTATACGCGAATATTGACGTAGGCGGCGGTACCGCTAATATTGGCGTTTTTGACGGTGGCAGGGTAATTGACGCGGCTTGCATTAATGTAGGCGGTCACCTTATTGAGTTTGAGAAGGGCGGCGATGTTATCACTTATGTGGCTCCGCCGGCTCAAAGGATACTCAATAATTTAGGTCTGGATTTACAGATTGGCCAAAAGATTACCCAGAAGCAGCTTATTACAGTGGCTGAAACTATGGCGGAGCTTTGTGTTGAAGCCATTGTGCAGCGCGCAGCCGGCCCCCTATTGTCGGAGCTTTTGATGACTCCGGCTCTCAAGGCTGATTACGATATTTACCAGGTGGTAATATCCGGCGGTGTGGCTGATTATGTCTATAGCGACTTTGAACCCGTCTCTATTTGTGAAATGACCAAGTATGGCGATATTGGGCCAGTCCTTGGCTGGGCCATTCGCAATAAATTCCAGGCTGCCGGCGTATCCCTGGCGGAACCCCTGGAGACCATTAGGGCCACGGTAATTGGGGCTGGTATTCACTCTATGAATATCAGCGGCAGTACCATTCATGTCGATGAAGAAACGTTACCCCTCAAAAACATCATGGTGCTTTCACCCTTTGGTAAGAATGATGTGCCAGGGGATATAGATGTGATTGCTCAAACCATTAAAGAGCATGTTGGCCGTATTAGCAGTGAAGATCCCGATAAGATGTTGGCCCTATATATTAACGAACCCGCTGAAATTACCTATAAGGCTATTCACGACTTAGCCATAGGTATTTGCCAAGGCATGGAGGATTATCTGAGATACAGAGCTGTTCTCATTGTTGTTTTAGGCGCTGACTGCGGTAAGGCTTTGGGTCAATGTTTAGAAATAGAAACCAACCACCATGTAGAGTTGGTGTGTGTAGACCAAATCCAAGTTGACGAAGGCGACTACATTGATATAGGCAGTCCCATTATGGGTGGTCGGGTAGTTCCCGTTGTTGTAAAAACCTTGGTGTTTGATAAAGGAAACAATTAAGGAGGTAAAATAAATGGCATTATTAGATCCCGTAAAACCGAAGGTGTTATCCACTAAATTTATCCCCAGTGTGGCTGCGGATTTAAAAAAGGATTTGGGCATGACAGAGTATGAACAAAGTATTGCCATGTTCACCTGCGACATCGATGATTGCGCTTATACCGCCATTGATGAAGCAACTAAAAAAGCGGAAGTTAGAGTTGTTTACGCTAAGTCCTTCTATGCTGGCGCCGCTCATTCTTCCGGTCCCTTATCCGGGGAGTTTATCGGCATTTTGGCTGGGCCTAACCCCGCTGAAACTAAAGCTGGGCTCAATGCGGCGGTGCAATATTTAGCTGAAGAGGCTTGGTTCTATTCCGCTGATGATAATGACAGCATCGTATATTTCGCCCATACAATTTCTCGGACCGGCAGTTACCTTTCTGACTGCGCTGGCATTCCCGAAGGCCAGCCCCTGGCTTATTTGATAGCGCCCCCCATTGAAGCTGTATTTGGCGTTGATGCCGCTATCAAAGCCGCTGATGTAACTATGCCCCTGTGGTATGGTCCCCCCACGGAAACAAACTTTGGTGGAGCCCTGCTTACCGGTAGTCAGAGCGCTTGTAAAGCCGCTACTGAAGCCTTTAGGGACGCTGTTATAGCAGTTGCCAGAACTCCCCACGACTTTGATCTTTAATTCTTCGGCAGTTATTACGAGAATTTGAGATTTTAGGAAGGGAGGTAATAACTTGAAAGTAGTAACCGAAGCGGAATTACGAGACATTTATAAAAAAGCGCCCTTTACCTCCTTTGACTTGCCAACAGGCATGAAATTAACTCCTGCGGCATCGCAATTTTTGAGCGAACGTAAAATACAGGTTCTACGGGATGGCGTTCCTGAAAGCCAACTGGCCCAGGAAGATAAACGCTTTAATATTTCGGCTCCTACGCCGGCTTATCCCAAAGCTACCCCCAAGCCTCAGCCCTTAGCTGGCAATAGCTATAACGGTGGTATGGTGATAAGCCAAGAGCCGCCGGAGGCTCCGCCGGTTCATTCCGGTTATCAGCCTCAGACCCCGGTAGCCCCTTCCCCTGAACCGCCTGCCGTTAATCAGCAACCCCCGGCT
>DXZC01000208.1 GCA_019415505.1 Peptococcaceae bacterium
CTTTATAAACCTCATCCTAGTCTACGGCGGCGTATTGCTGGCTTATAAATTTTTCGGATTACAGGGGTTAACCTGCTTTGCCGTATTCGCCACCATTACCGCTAATATTGAAGTTTTAATCCTCATTAACGCCTTTGGGCTGGAGCAGACTTTAGGTAATGTGATGTTTGCCGCCACCTTTTTAATAACGGATATCATTAGCGAAGTGGCTGGGAAAAAAAGAGCCCAAACCACGGTGAACATTGGCATTTGCGCCACTGTATTTTTTATCATAATATCTCAACTTTGGCTGCAATATACCCCCGCCGCTAACGATTGGGCCTTTCCCCATATGCAGGAAATATTTACTAACACTGGACGCGCTATGATAGTTAGCGTTTTAGTCTACGCTATAATTCAGAAATTTGATGTATGGCTGTATCATAAATGGTGGAGTTTTACCACCAAACGCTGGGGAGATCCGAAAAAATTTCTCTGGCTGAGGAATAACGGCTCTACCTTAGTTTCCCAATTCTTTAATACCGTACTCTTTAATTTCGGCGCTTTTTGGTCCCTCTATGATTTGCCTACCCTACTTTCTATTACCTTTACCGGCTATCTCATATATATTGCTACCTCCCTATTGGATACCCCTGTTATTTACTTGGCCCGAAAAATTAAACCACTAAACCGCAACGGTATACCGGAATAAAGGCCAATCAAAATCTGCCGCAAATATCGCTATTGACACCGCTTGCCTCTGGACTTATGATATGACAAAAGGAGAAAAAATATGGCCATCAACTGGAACCCCTGGCATGGTTGTAAGAAGCTTAGCCCCGGTTGTCGACATTGCTATGTCTACCGCAGCGACCAACATCATGGTAGAGACGCCTCTCAGGTAAACAAAACTCAAAGCTTTGACTTGCCAATCCGCCGCAACAGACAAGGTGAATATAAAATTAAAAGCGGCGAGTTAGTTTGGACCTGCTTTACCTCTGATTTACTGTTGGCTGAGGCGGATTCCTGGCGGCCTACTATTTGGGCTATAATGCGGGAACGCCAGGATTTACAGTTCTTTTTTATCACCAAGCGCATTGACCGTTTTAACAGCGTTTTGCCCCCTGATTGGGGTGAGGGCTATCCCAATGTAGCAGTGGGTTGTACTGCGGAAAACAGGGACATGGTAAAACACCGTTTACCCATTTTTGCGGCGGCTCCGATTAAAGCCAAAACCATTATTTGCGAGCCGCTTTTAGAAGAGGTGGATTTAAGCCCCTACTTGGGACCCTGGGTAGACAAGGTGGTAGCCGGGGGAGAAAGCGGGCCTGAAGCCAGAACCTGCGACTATAATTGGATATTAAAGATTGCCGGGCAATGCGCCGAGCGCCACATACCCTTCTGGTTTAAGCAAACCGGCGCGCATTTTCTTAAGGACGGCCGGCTTTACAACATACCACGCCGCCAACAGCATAGTCAGGCCCGCAAGGCAGGCATCAGCACCGCGGGACTAACCTGGTAAACTTAATAAATCTCGGTAAACTTCATATAAAAATTCCCTACCGCAGCCAACGGCAGGGAATTTTTTATTGTCTAAAATTTAAGTAATTAAGATTTACAATAATGGCTGAGGAGATATTCATACCAAGTATCAGTTAATCTGGCGGCAAGGGAATCAACCTCTAAAAGCTGACAAATAAAATCATTGATTGCTCCCCTATCGCCTATGCCTTGGCGTAAATCATCACAAAGCCCGGCAAAACAACGGGCCTTAACGGCACAGGACAGGTCGGAATCCGCCTGAGCCCAAATATCCGTGGCCGAAGGGGTGGAACTATGAGTAACTGAGGGCAGATAATCCGCCCAGCCCGATAAGTTTATACCAAACCGCCGCAAAACATTGCTTTGGCAATCCATATTCAAATTCTGCGGCGCAGAATGGTTGATTAAGGCTTTTTCCACGGCCTTACCCACGGCCTTACCGATTAATTCCCCTAAGAGACTATGTTTTCCCGCATCAGTGCGCCAGAGGGGGGACTCCATATCTGCGCAGACAAAGATTCCGTCAGTACCGGAGCCAGTGGCCAGTTCCTCGGAGTAAAGGGACGGTAAACGCAGTTTGCGTACCGCGGCAACTTTCGCCTCTACAGCCGTGGTCAGGGCCTGAACTAAGGCGCCGCTAGGTAAATCGGCGTTGATTAGCAGCATGATATTGATGGTGCCGTTTAAAGGTACAAAGGCCCCGTCTTCCTCTGCGTAAGAGCCAGGGTCACCGGCACAGCCCCCATTGCGCTCTATGCCAGCAGTGGCCAGAGCTGTTACCGTTAAATTACGTTGGGATTCTTCAACCAGAGCCAAATCCGCCATAGATACAGCTGTGGTCATACCGGTTGCCCGGGCGGAATCTAACCCTAGCTTTTCCCCTATAGCTTTGAGAGCTAAGGCGTAATTATCCTCTTCAATCCGGCAATAGCCCTTTTCATCCTTTAAATCGAAGTTATAAATGCCCGCCAAGTCCTCTCGTATGCCCCCCAACCACTGGGCGGTGCTCAAAACTCGGCGTTGACCGGCAAAACTCAAAACAAGGCCCTGTCCTCTTATAGTTAAGACGTCACCATTTGGCAATACTGCTATCTCTGCCATATATTATTCTACTCCCTTACTCTTATGGTC
>DXZC01000209.1 GCA_019415505.1 Peptococcaceae bacterium
AATTAGGAAGAATTGACAATAACCTCTCTCAAGGCTATTAGCCTCTATTATCGTATTAAATAACTCATAACGCTTTAAGCTATATTAATCACTTAATTCTTGAGGGGTTCAGCATCTAAGGTTTCCAGATAACCCGCTATTTTTTTGAGAACCGGGCCAGCGTCGCCCACCCCAGAGCTGCCGTTTTCCACCAAAATAACCACGGTATAGCGGGGGTCCTCCGCAGGAAGGAAGCCGCCTATCCACACATTGCTCGTCTCAGAGCTGCCAGTCTTACCAGCCATGCCCAGGCCGTCTAAACCCAAGGATTTACCAGTGCCGTCTGTAAAGGTTTTCAACATCATGGCTTTTACAGTTTCAGCCGTGGTTTGGGAGATTACCCTGTTGCTCAAGGCGGGAGGATAAGTTTTACTTATTTCACCGGTTTCGTCCCGCACAACCGTAACTAACCGGGGTGTGGTTAGTAAGCCGCCAGTGGCGATTACGTTGATGAGCTTGGCAATATTCAAGGGCGTTAAAAACACGCCTTCCTCACCTAAAACAGCGTTAGCTAAAGCGCTATCTGTAGCGGCTGCGTCAAAGGAGGAAAGATCACCTAAGGGATAGCCTAAAAGCATATCATCATCTAACTCCCACTCTTTAAAGGCCGTAGCCAAGGCTTGGTGGCCGATTTTTAAACCTAAGTCTATAAAAACAGGATTACAGCTTTGAGCTAAGGCGTCGGAAAAGGTCATTAAACCGTGGCCTTCTTCCTGCCAACAGTGTATTTCCCGGCCGTTAGCCAAGGTGTAGCTGCCATTGCACACCACGGTGGTTTCCGGGCTTATAACCTGGTTTTCCAGCCCTACTGCGGTTACGAAAATTTTAAACAACGAGGCCGGTGGATAAGGCTGCAACGCCTTGTTGACGTAAGCATCCTCACTCGGCGGCGCTTCAATATATAAAGGATCAAATTTAGGCGAGGAAGCCAAGGCTAAAACGTCGCCATTAGTGCTGTCTAAAACTACAGCTGCCCCGCTAACACCCTCTAAGGCGTTTTCTACACAGCGCTGAATTCCCAGGTCAACGGTTAATTCCAAGGAAGATTGGGTATTCTCGCTATCGTCTTGAAAAACATAGTAGCGATCCTTCTCAATGGCTCGGTTTTTTTCGTCCACCACAACGCCAAACTTTTTACCGCCGGTGCCTTTAAGGTTGCTTTCATATATCCTCTCCAAACCGCTCACGCCAATAATATCGCCAGCCTGATAGTCCGGCCCAACCTCACCTTTAAGTATTTGCTCCTCGGTAACAGCGCCTAAAGAGCCAAGGGTGTGCTGGAGAGGGGTATCGCGCAAGTAGCGGCTTTGGTAGCCCACCACAAAAACACCCTTTAAATCCATACTTTCCACGTCCTTTTCTTCCTCAGCGGTAAGATTTGTCTTGGCGTAAAAGGGCTGATAGCGCACCTCCTCGCCGCTTTGGTTTTTCCCCGCTATTTTGCTGGCCAAAGCTTGGGCCGATAAATCGGAAACTTGTGCTAACGCTTCGGCAGTGGCATCAACATCAGATACCAGGGAGGGAAAAACCAACACAGAAGGTGTATCGCCAGGGTTGGTTATGGCGTCGCCGTTTCTATCCAGCACCGAGCCACGGCAGGCGGTTGTGACCTCCACAGTCTTAACCTGCTGCTTATCAGCTAATGCCACCAGCTCAGAATGTTGAAATAACTGTAACCAGGCCAAACGGCCCAACAGCACCAGACCAAAAGCGAGAAAAAACAGGGCTGTAAAATAAACGGCCTTTTTCCTAAGCATAAATACCTCCAGCAAACTAAAAGAGATAGTTCTTCAATCCCTTTTAATACTCTGGAGGTATTATTTACCTTTTACCGCTATTTCATACTTTTTAAGCCCCCGCCTGGAGCTAAAAGCCTAGAATCACGCAAGTACCTTGGTTGAGACTCTGCTGGAATTGTCTCTAATAACCGAAGCATTTGCCCTCTGGACTTAGGTAAATTTAAAGCAAGTGACGTAAATCCACTTGCTCCAAGGGTTGCACCGGTTTTTGTTGTTGACCGCTTCACAGAAGGACAATTCTCATAGCTATGAAATTTTCTAACTTTAATGAATTAATGGGGACTGCACCACCAGGCCTACTAGGTAATGCCTAGCGCAGCTTTGCCAATAAGTTGAATAAAATAAACGGAGAAATGCCCAAAGCCAGGGCTGAGGCTGAAAAAGCCGACGAGAATTACCGGGCATTTATACCCAGCCTCGCCGCGAGTCAGGTTACTAAATAATAAATTATGACCCTGCCTTGTACTTGAATTGCTTGCTAGGCGCTTTCTTAGTGTGAAATTTCGTGTGAAATCGTATTATAAAACACTATATTTATGTAATGTCACCAAAAAGTTAGACATATTAAATTAAAACTGAATCTTGAAAAGGTCTGTAGTCTACATGCAAGCGAACTCAATCCTTTTCTTTTTGTATTAATTTTATTCCTTTAGAATAATCTTTTTTTAATCGCTTTAAGGCTTTAGCTGGATTTTTAAAGACTGCCTCACCATATTTATTTGCTCCAATATCAAAATCAATACTTATTTTTCCAAACTTATTTACATCGACATTTCCTTTAATATTCCCATCGCCACTTATATATATTTGTGA
>DXZC01000021.1 GCA_019415505.1 Peptococcaceae bacterium
GTGGGGCACCAAAAAGGCCGCTAAACCAAAGGCCACAATGGCGCTTCCCAGCACTATACCGAGATTACGCAAAAGTGGCTTTTGCTCAATTTTTTGTAAATCAAATTTCTTCATATTTTTATTATGACAAAAAAATAACTTTTCATGCAAAAAATTATTTACACGCTTAGGAATTTATGCTAAAATTTAATGTTAGAAAAATGAGTTTAAATTTAATAAATATACAAGTTGTAAAGGAGAAAAAACATGTCAGAAAAAGTAGTTTTAGCTTATTCCGGTGGTTTAGACACTACCGCCATAATTCCCTGGCTCAAAGAAAATTATAATTATGAAGTTATATGCGTTTGTATAGACGTAGGGCAAGAGAGCGAATTAGACGGCTTAGAGGAAAGGGCCAAGCTTTCCGGCGCCGCCAAGCTATATATCCTCGATGTGGTGGACGAATTTATTGACGACTATGTGATGCCCTGCGTAAAGGCTAACGCCGTTTACGAGAACAAATATTTACTGGGAACCTCTATGGCCCGGCCTCTGATTGCCCAAAAATTAGTGGAAATTGCCCAAAACGAAGGCGCGGTAGCAATTTGCCATGGGGCCACCGGCAAGGGCAATGACCAAGTACGTTTTGAACTGGGCATTAAGGCCTTAGCCCCCCACCTGGAAATCATAGCGCCCTGGCGTTGTAACGATACCTGGAAGATGGATTCTCGGGAAGCGGAAATCGAATACTGCCACCAACACGGCATAGACCTGCCCTTTAACGCTGACAGCAGCTACAGCCGGGACCGCAACCTTTGGCACATCAGCCACGAGGGACTGGAGCTGGAGGACCCCGCCGCTGAGCCGAGCTACGACCATTTGCTGGTTCTGGGGGTAACTCCGGAAAAAGCCCCGGACCAAGGGGAATACGTCAGCCTAACCTTTACCAAGGGCCACCCTGTGGCTATAAACGGCCAGGAAATGAAAGCCTCAGATATTGTGCGGGAGCTGAACCGCTTAGGTGGCAAGCACGGTATTGGCATTGCCGATATTGTGGAAAACCGGGTTGTAGGCATGAAATCACGGGGGGTATACGAAACCCCCGGCGGCACCATTTTAATGGAAGCTCACACCCAGCTGGAAGAATTGATTTTGGACCGTGCCACCCTCAATGTTAAAAAAGACATTGCCAATAAATTTGCTGATGTGGTTTACGAGGGCAAATGGTTCACTCCCTTGCGGGAAGCCCTGCAAGCCTTTGTGGAATCCACCCAGGAATACGTTACCGGCGAGGTCAAATTTAAACTTTATAAGGGCAATATCATTAAAGCCGGCACCACTTCCCCCTACTCCCTTTACAGTGAATCCTTAGCCAGCTTTACCACCGGCGACCTCTATGACCACCATGACGCTGAAGGCTTTATCAACCTCTTTGGCCTGCCCCTCAAAGTTCGGGCTATGATAATGCAGGCAGCGACGGAGAAAGAATAATACCAGGTGGAAAATACCGGCCTAAGAGCTAGCTTTACTGGGTAAGGTTATAGCAGCATGACATGGCAAACGGCAAAATACCGCCGATTTAACCATCTTGCCCAGATACCCCACAAGGTTGAGCGGGAAAAGCAAACATTTAAAAATAGCTGACCAAAAAAACTCCCAATGCCCTAGACATTGGGAGTTTTTTTATTAGTAGCTCAACATTCCCCCACCCTTTTTAAGCTGGTAGCCGCAATCCCTTGGCCCTCTACCCAGCAGGGCTTCCGATGAGGCTCCCCAAAGCCAGAAAATAGGAAGACTGCAAGCTGCTCGGTGCCATCTACGACAAAAGCCGCCCCACAGGCTATAAGACTGGGGCGGCTTTATGGTATAATTTTCGGTCCAGACTGGAGCTGAGGTGTACTTAAACTTGGGATATATGGCTCACCCAGGTCGAAGCCGAGTGTAACTAAACTGGTATAAGCAGTTACACAAATCCCAACCTTGGTTTTTGGTACAATTCTTTACCTTAAAAGCTTTTCATAGCTAAATCTGTGCATGGCGTTTTTTAGTAGCACCAAGGCCAGGAGGGCCGCCGCTACAGCCAAACCCAGCAAAAGCCAGGCGCTGACCAGCAGCAGGCCGGTGAATTGCCCCACCAAAAGCAGAAGAATGGGGAGGAGGAGAAAAACCGCCCCTTGTTGGGCTTCCTCCACAGTTTGAGCCTTGGCAGAACCTCGCACAATTATGGTAATGGCAATCAAGGCAATGGCGGGAGATAAGAGGAGCAGGACGATAAGCCAACTAAAGTTCGGCGCCACAAGGGAGTTGGCGGTAAAAAACACTTCTATTTCCAAAGCCAGAAGCATGGCGCAAAAAGAGATCAAGGAAACCAACATACTCAAGGAAAAAGACGCTAATATTTTAGCTCGGAATATCTGATCAAGTGATAACGGGGAGTATAACAGGGTTTCCAGGGTATGTTTTTCCTTTTCCCCCACAAAGGAGCTAGCAGCCATGACAGAAGCTGTCATAATGGGAATTATGAGGAAAAATACCGGCATTATATAGTTCAAAACCGCCTTCACTAAGGTTAGGCCAAGGTCCTCGCTTTGTTCCACTTGGGGTATTAGGGCCAGCAGCTTTTGAAAGTCCCCGCTTTGCTCTGGCATAAAGTGAATAATGAGCACAAAAGCAGTGGGAATTATAACCGTTAAAGCCAGGGGTACCGACAGAATAGTGGTAATGAGCAACTTATTGGCGGTAATGCTCCGCAAATCCTTTTTTATAATGGCTAGCATTGCCTTATTCATGTTTTACCTCCTTTGTTCTGGCTGTTAAAGCAAAGTAAATCTCCTCTAAAGTCGGGAGCTCAGCCGACACCTGGTAAATATCGCACCCTGCCGCCACGAACCGCCGCACTAAAGGGGGAATCTCCTCCTCACTGGCAACTGACAGGGTATACTCCTGCTCCCCAATTTTTTGATAGGCCAGTCCCACAGGGGGCTTGCTAGCCTTAATTTGTACCTGTAGCCCAGGCGTCACCCTGGTGCGGAGTTGGGCTAAGGTGCCGGAGGCCAACAGCTTACCCTGGCCTATGAGGCCAAAGCTGGTACAAAGCTCTTGAGCGTAACGAAGCTGGTGGGTGCAAAGAAAAACAGTAACACCCTGTTCCCTAGCTAAAATAGCAATTAGCTGGTTGACATTTTGGGCGCTCTCCGGGTCCAGGCCGGAGGTTGGTTCGTCTAAAAAGAGAATTGGGGGCCGGTGCATTAAAGCCCGGGCCAGGGAGAGTCTTTGGCGCATACCGGTAGAATAAGCGGCTAGCTTCTGGTCTTTAGCGTCCTCCAGGTTTAATTGGCCCAAAAGCTCCAGGGCTCGTTCCTCCCCAGCCTGGCGGCTGAGGCCAAAGACGGAGCCATAAAACAGCAGATTTTCCCAGCCGGTAAGATTATCGTACATTTGGGCGTGCTCCGTCACCACCCCGGATAGGGCGTGAACCTTTTGGGGCTGAGTTGCCGGGTCCAGGCCCAGCACTTGACAGTTGCCCTGGGACGGCGACTGTACACCGGTTAAAACCTTGACAGTGGTGGTTTTCCCCGCCCCATTGGGGCCGAGAAAGCCGAATATTTCCCCCGGCTCCAAGTTAAGGCTCAAGGAATCCACTGCCCTTTTGTTGTTGCTGAATATTTTGGTAAGATTGTCGATTTTAATTGCCGGCATATTAAATCTCCTCATTGTTTTTCAGGCGCTGCACCAGTCTTTGAAAATCCGCCTCCCCGCTGAGAATCCCAAAGACCGGATTCTCGGCTACCGCCGCCGCCATGCTACGGCGAATAGATTTTTCATCCCTGGGCGGCTCCTTACCCAGGTAAAGTTCATTATCCAGCCATTGGTCCAGCAAATTAAAGTAATCATCCCCCCGCAGCCTTAAAGGATAGATATCCCCGGTGACCAGGTCAGTATACTTTCCTAAGGTAGCTAGAGCTTGGGGCTTGGCGTCAAGCTTCATATAGCCTTGAGCTGCGGTAATATATAAGGTCATGAGAACTGACGGGTTTAAGCTTTTTAGGCGAAAGGTTGCGGCCACGGCCAAAGCCCGCTGATATGTTTCCTCAAAAAGTGCGGCGTCGTTAGCGCATAACTCTAAATAAGAAGTTAAAAGGTTCACGACTCCTAAAACATATTGAAATAAGCCGGCTTGCAACACACCTTTGGCGGCCGAGGTATTGCCAGTTAACTGGAAAGCCGAGGCTAACAAGGTTTCCGGCAGGGTCGACGGCTTAACCGCCGCAGCCCCAAAATCCGGGTCAGCATCAAATAATTCCAGCACCTCCCCTGGTTGACCCAAAGCTAACAGGGACATAGCCTCCAAACTCCGGGCCTGGTTAACTAACTCCACATCGCTGCTTTCCGTTTTCACCCGGACGAATAATTCCTTGGCCTCGGCTATTGTGGCGGCCACTGCCGCCTGATCCCCGGCTTCAGTGCAATAATTCAGGAGCAAAGCCCCGATATATAACAGCAAAGGAAAACAGGCATAATATTTTGTCACGTTTTCCCGACACTCAGCCAGCACTTCGGCAAAGGGACGCTGGCCAAAACCAACGGCTAAGGTCTGGTACAGACGGCGAATCTCCCCCTGGGACATTTGAGGCTCATATCCCAACAGGTCGTCAATACTGATATTAAAAAAGGCCGCCAGCTTAGGTAAAAAGGTGATATCAGGATAGCTTTGCCCCGTTTCCCACTTGGAAACCGACGCCTTGGAAACCCCCATATATTGAGCCAAGTCATCCTGGGTTAAGGCTTTTTCCCGGCGTTTTTGTAAAATTATGCGGGCAATATTGATTTCTCTCATCACAAGACCTCCTTTTTATTTATTATAACAGTTAATAAAATCAACTATCAAGAGATTTATGGTTGATATATCCCGCCAAAATCAACTGCTGAGCAACTGGAGCGATAGGTACAGACCTAGCCTAGGGTTGATGAGCGTCAGGCAGGGCGGCTAATAGAGGCAGAATCTTAGCTCCAAGCGCCAGAGTCCCCAACTTAGCGGAATCTGAGAGGGAACATAGGATAGTCAGGAACAGGCGAAACGCTTACCTCGGCATATGGCTAAGACTGCCATGTGTCAGCAAAAGAACCTAGAAATAAACTATGCCAAACAAGATAGAACAGCCAGCCTTGAGGGTGGCGAAATCACCTTTAAAAACCCGTATAAACTTTCCTGTTGATACTTATTTAACCGGATTTGTTTGGCGGCAGTTTAGCTTCACAGCGGCTTTTAGCCCTGGTGGGTAAAAGCGGAACACAGATATTTTCCGAGGGGATGAGTCTGTTTTTATTAGCATTAGCTCCCAGTGCAAAAAAATTCCTGCCGGCAAAAAGTCCAGCGGACAGTGACGGCAGAGACAGCTTGGAGGCAGATCAAAAGGGTGAGGATAACCACTAGCCGGGAACAACCTATAAAAATCACTGAAAACCGGGCTTAAAATCGGCACAACCGAAGGTCAGATACTACAACGACTAAACAAACTAGAAGCCAAACAACCACCGCTGCCAGGTCACGACAAAAGCCGTTTAATCCACTAAAACAAATGGGGACAACTATCGGGGTTCAGAGAAAGACGCTAAAATAGCCTAAACAGCTAGAGCAAAGGTCCTAAAACTGTGGCATAAGTCACATTGGTCTGTCAGTCATAGGAAGCTAGGGCCATACACCCACCCAACAGCCCATGTCGGATTAACTACGGTGGTCTAAGATTGCCTCAATAAAAGCCAAACACCGGGGTTATCTTCCCCGGTGTTTGGCTTTGCGCTTCTGCTGTTTTAAATTAAATTTTGCTTGGGCCGTAGCCTGACGTTGCTCCTTCTTGTGGTTTTGCCGCTCTGTTTTCCGAACCTCCCGTTGTAAAGCCAGGGCTTGCTGGGCCTTGGTGCCCAGTCCGGGATTTGCCGTCAAGCGACGGGCTTCCCTTTGCCGCCGCTTGGGATTGGCGCTGACATTGGGAGCATCCTCAGCCAGGGCGGGGCTAAACTCTAGTTGAGTGTAATTTTTTAAGACAAAAGAGTAGACCTCGGGATCCTTTGGTTCCGGCCCAAAGGTTATTTTACTGACCTCCAAGGCCTTACCCTGGTATCTTTCAACTACCCCCACCCAAAACGGCTCTGCAAAAAAAATTCTCAGCGTTGCGCTAACCTGTTCCATACTGTTCCTCCTTAAAAATTACAGCAACAAGGAAGGGACGACCTAAGGAGGAAGGTTACTGCCGACAGGAGCCGGGGCCGGACTACCAACCGGCCTGTGTTTTTATCCTTGCGTTAACATACCAATATATTATAGCACAGTTTTGCTTTTACTGCTAATTTAGCTTTACTTTTCCGGGCAATACTCCTCTTTTAACACGGCAAAGACCCGGCGCAGACGCTGATCTCCCAGAGTATAGGTAATATATTGGCCGGACTTTTCCCCGGCAACCAGCCCGGCGCAGCGCAAAACCTGCAAATGCTGGGACAGGGCGGAAAGGCTGATACCCGGCGTATGTTGGGCCAGCTCCCCAGCGGTCAAGGGTTTTTCCAATAGGGCGCAGAGTATCAAAAGGCGGTTTTCATTGGCTAAGAGCCGCAGTAGTTCCGCTACCTGTTTAGCTTGCTCCTCCATTTTTCAAACCTCCTTAGCGGCATTAGCGGTTTTACGGCCCAGCTTGGCCCTGGCCTGGCAAATTAGCTGGGTCATGGTACCCATAGGACAAAATACGCACCAGGTCCGGGGCTTAAATAGGGCCATGACAATAAGGCCAATCAGGGTGGAGGTGAGCATCAGGCTGTAAAAGCCGTAAGCAAACTGGGCCACCCAGGGAGTTACTCCCAGTGGATAAGCCCAATGCCAAGGCACCTTAAAAGTCCAGAAAAGCTGCACAAAAGAACCGGCTTCAGCGCTGGCGGTAAACACCAAATAGGTTGTATAGAGCATTTGCCCGAACATCACCCAAAAAAACAGCAAAAAGCCATAGCGGAAAGGGCGGGAACGCAGCCACTTAGGGGCCGGCTTTTTACGGGATAAGCCCAGCCTGCCGCCGAGGAGAGTAAAAAACTGCCCCCGGTCGCAGTAGCGGTTACAATAGATTTTTCCCCAACCACCCAGGGCTAAAATCAAAGGGGTGAGAAAGAAAATTAGACCCAACCAGGCCCAAATAATATTAAAGAAACCCAAGCTAAAGTAAAGGATAGTAGCCAGCCACAAATAATCATACCACTTTTTTTGCCGCTTCACAGCCTTCCCCCCTTTCCTGCAACAGGATAACATCAGCGGGACACTCCGCCACGCATTTGCCACAGCCCCGACAGGCGGCGGCGTCTACCATGGCGCGAACCCCTTGCCGGATTTGGATAGCCTCCTGAGGGCAGACCTTTAAACAACTGCCGCAGGCTACGCAAAGCTTACCAGCCACAGCAAAATATTTTGACTTTGCAGCCATAGTTGACCTCCTCAAATTAATCAGATATTTAAGTATTTAAGTAAATACTAATATATTAAGACAGCTTTGTCAAGCCGCTTTACCTCTTTTCTCGTTGCCAGCAAGAGAGGGCTGATAATTCAGGCTCCGGCCTTATAGATATTGAGGCTCATACTAACCCGACCCCAGCTTCTCCACAAATAACTTTTCCAAAGACGCCCCCGATAACTGGGAGCTTTCTGGTTTCGCGGCTGGTAAGGAAACCGGTTCAAGCCTAAAAAATAGTATTTGATTCTGAGCTATTAAGAAGTATGAAACACTGAAAACCAGCATAAGCCCTGACTTATATGGGTTTTGCTCATTCCAATATTAGTAGGTTGGAAATATGGTTTGACGCTTTTTTGACGCCCGCACTTACAATAAAGATAGCTGGCAGAATGTAAGCGGAAACGGCGAAAAACCTTGACTTTTCTGTTCCTTTATAAAGACTTATAAAAAGTTATAAACTGATATTTGACTATAAAATTACTAAAAAAACGTTAGCTATTTTACTGCTAACGGCTATTTTGTGGCTGCCTAAGCTGCTATCAATTAAGCTTTTCCTCCCCTGTTGGCATATTAGAGATATATACCCTGCCAATCGACGGAACATAGTAAGACCTAAAATGCTTTAAGCCGTAGTTCAACAAGGGGTAATATGGCAAAGATAATCCCCACTCCTAATCCGTGGGCGCCGCTGGACAAGCCGCCCTCCAACAATGTTGAGATAAAAAGCCTTAAAGGTACAAGTGGCGCACAAATCCACAAAAAAAACCCGCGCCTTTGGTTGGTGCGGGTTTTAATTGGGTTAGGCTTTAGCTACCGTGATAACTGATTCCGTGAAATCTATGGTCAAAATCCGGCCTTTGATGGCTGTTTCCTCCCCAAATAGGGTGGTTACAATAACCTCGTCGGGAGTTTGGCGCAATGCGGTAATGCTATCCGCCAAAATTTCCTCAGTATTGTCACTGGTACATACCTTTGCTAAACACATAATAATTCCTCCTTAGCTTGGCGTTTTTCCCAGGCCAGAGCCGTAAAAGCCAAGGCTGCCCCAGCTAGGAGCTGGTTCCGACAGTACGGCCATTTCCAACCTGGCCAGGTCAGGATAATTTACTTTTTTAAGGCCTCTAGGGCTTGGCTTAACTTACTGTTAGAATCGTTCATAGCTTGCACGCCTGCCTCAATAAGGGCGGCGGCTTCCTCATTGCCAAGGTCCCTAGCGGCAGCGGCCAGCTCTTGAATTTCCGTGGCATGATGCTGGTTATGGTGCGCCAAATGCTCCAGCAGGGCTATGATTTTCCGGGCTTTATCTTCCATGTCTATTACTCCTTTATCGTATAGGCCTCGCCTATATTATTTCCTAATCTACTTCATATTATATAACTTTCTGGCAGATATGCAATAAGACAAGGCCTAAGTGGACAATATTTTTAAACAATATCATCATATCTTCTTGCAAAAGCCTGGGCTTTTTGATAAAATTTATTAAATACGGTAATTAAAATAATTAGGAGATATAATATGAAATCCATTGGCATAGGCATTATGGGGCTGGGTACTGTAGGCTACGGCGCAGCCACCATTTTAGTGAAAAATCAGGACGTTCTTTCCATTCGCACCAAATGCAACTTACATTTAGCGGCTGTTTTGGAAAAAAATACCGCTAAAGCGGCGGAGGACTTAGCAGCCCTAGGCTTAGAGGCTAAGCTGGCTACCGCTGATATTGACGAATTTTTAGCCACGGAAAATATGGATATTGTGGTGGAGGTAATCGGCGGCACAACTATAGCTAAGGATTTTATTATGCGGGCCATTGCCCAGGGTAAAAATATTGTCACCGCTAATAAGGACCTTATGGCGATTCACGGCAAGGAATTGCTCAATTACGCCTCAGAAAAAGGTGTGGATTTGCGCTTTGAGGCTTCAGTAGCCGGCGGCATTCCCATCATAGAAGTTTTAAAAACAGATTTGATTGCCAACCATTTTGACAGCATCATGGGGATTGTTAACGGTACCACCAACTATATACTTACCCGTATGTACCGGGAGGGGGTAGATTTTGCTACAGTTCTTCGGGAGGCTCAGGAACTGGGCTATGCTGAAGCCGACCCCACTGCCGATGTAGGCGGCTGGGACGCCGCTCGGAAGGTGGCTATTTTAGCCTCCATTGCCTATAACAGCCGAGTTACCTTGGATGACGTTTATGTGGAGGGCATTGAAAAAATCAGCTCTGAAGATATTGAAGCAGCCCGTAAATTGGGCTATTTAATCAAGCTTTTAGGCATTGCCAAAGAGGAAAACGGGGAAATAGAAGCCAGGGTACACCCGGTAATGATACCCACCAACCACCCCTTGGCCTCTGTTAACGATACCTTTAACGCCGTCTTTGTCGATGGTGATGTAGTGGGCCAAACCATGTTTTACGGCCGCGGCGCCGGGGATTTACCTACCGGCAGCGCCATTGTCGGGGATATTTGCGCGGTGGCTCGGAACATTGCCAACAATACCCAGGGTACCAGAGGCTGCACCTGCTACCAAAATAAACCCATTCGCACCCAAAAGGATTTTGTCTCCAAATTTTTCCTGCGTATGCGGGTCAACGACAGTCCCGGCGTACTGGCGGCCATTGCCACGGTCTTTGGCAAATACGGCGTAAGTATTGCCTCGGTCGTGCAGGAACAGGGCTTGGCTGGCCAGGAACACGCCGCCCGGCTGATTATCGTCACCCACAAGGTGGAAGAAGGCAAGTTCCTAAAAGCCAAAAAGGAATTGAAAGCAAGCGAGGCAGTTTACGGTATAGATAACATAATCAGAGTGGAGGACTGCTGAATTGCCCTGCCCCAGGCTAGGTAGTTACTAGCCAGTTAATATATTAGAGGTGAAAGTAGAATGTCATTGATAGTACAAAAATTCGGCGGCAGCTCTGTAGCGGATCCCCAATGTATTCGCCGGGTAGCTGACCGCATTGGCGAAAATTATAAAGCCGGTAATGATATGGTGGTAGTGGTCTCCGCCATGGGCGATACCACAGACCACTTAATTGCTTTAGCCAAGGAATTAAACCCCAATGCGCCGGAACGGGAGATGGATATGCTCCTGTCCACTGGTGAGCAGCAGACCATTGCCTTATTGGCCATGACCCTCAACGGCATGGGCTGCGAGACGGTGTCCTTTACTGGCTGGCAAGCGGGGATTCTCACCGAGGGAGTGGCCTCTAAAGCAAAGATTATGAGCATAGACCCTCACCGCATTGAGGAACAGCTCAAACAAAAAAAGATTGTAATTGTAGCCGGCTTTCAAGGGGTTACTCCCGACGGGGAAATAACCACCTTAGGACGGGGCGGCTCCGACACCACAGCCGTGGCCCTAGCCTCAGCTCTAAAGGCTGACTTTTGCGAAATATTTACCGATGTGGACGGGGTTTACACCACTGACCCCAGAGTTGAGTCCCAGGCCCATAAAATTGACAGAATATCCTACGATGAAATGCTGGAACTCGCTACCCTTGGCGCCGGAGTACTGCACCCCCGCTGTGTAGAGGTGGGTAAGGACGGCAAGGTCAAAATCCAAGTGCGCTCCAGCTTTAACCACAACCCAGGCACCTCAGTAGAGGAAATAGACGGCCAAATGCTGGAGCAACAAATGGCGGTTTCCGGCATCGCCTTTGACCGCAATGTAGCTAAGGTTTCCATTTTTGACGTGCCGGATAAGCCCGGTACCGCAGCGTTGATTTTTAACACCCTGGCTCGGGAGCACGTAAATGTGGATATGATTATCCAGGCTGCCCAGCGCAGAAACAAGAATAAAATTACCTTTACTGTCAGCGCCGATGACCTCAATAAAACCAAGGCAATTATGGAGGAAATGAAATGGGAACTCCACGCCAACGAAACCGCTTATATGGATAAAATTGCCAAGGTCTCCATTGTAGGGGCCGGCATGATAACCAATCCCGGCGTGGCGGCGAAAATGTTCGATATTTTAGCGGCGGAGGACATTAATATTGAAATGATTTCCACTTCGGAAATTAAGGTTTCCGTGGCCCTGGAAGAAGATGATATGGTCAGGGCGGTTCGGGCCTTACACCGGGGCTTTGGCCTCAGCGAGGAAGGATAATTTTAGCAAAATAGCTATTTACCTAAATTTTATATTGACTTTTTGGCGTTAAAGTAGTATACTTTTTCTTGTTCGGGGCGTAGCTCAGTTTGGCTAGAGCGCTACCTTGGGGTGGTAGAGGCCGCACGTTCAAGTCGTGTCGCTCCGACCAGTTGAATACAGATGTAGCAGGCAAATAAAAAGCCTGCTACTTTTTTATTTATTTTTATAGCTTGGTTTGTTCATTATTTGTTTATCAAACTTTTATTTTAGGGAAAACGCATAATTTTGACTAAATTTATAGCATAATTAACTAAAATATTTATTTTAATAAGTATTAACTTTGATACTATAAGCTACTATAAACTAATTTCACTAAAATCTCAGAAAAGGTAAGTTTGGCAACATTACTATTTTTACTGGCGATATAGGTATCAATTTTTTGGGGGTCACTAATACGAATAACGACGCTTTCTGTGGAATCTGATTTTTCACCCAAAATCGGACGATACTAAAAAGATACTGTTCTGCTGCACCGAGACAAAACAAGCACTCCTCAAGATTATTGACATTATCACCTAAAGAAATCAGATGCTTCAGCTGAGAGGAATCTCGTAAATAACTATAAAAATTGTAATTCCCTTCAATGTCATTATGAATACCTAAAATATCCATGCTCGTTTTATTTGCTTTTAGATATTACCATTGTTTGCAACCAGCAATACTCCTTCATCCATAAAGTTTAGAGTGGCTTCCAACATTCGATTGGTTTTATAAAGATCCTCGTTGCGCTTTTTTATTTCTATCTGCTGCCCAATGGATAAAGCCATGGTGGATGTCCAATATAGTGCTTTTATCTGATACCGATGTGCTTCCGTTGTCCAATATACAGCGGGAGCTTCTCTAGTTAAGGCAAGAATTCCCAACGGTTGCCCACGATTATCGACAATCGGCACCGCAGACAGTATTGTTGGGCGCAAGGTATTGTGAAAATTTTCAGGCCCAATGGTTTGAGCTGGGCAGCCGTGTTCTGCGATTTTTCACATGCTGAAAAGTTTGGTACATTGTTTTCCTGTTTTAGGTCATTACACCTTATTCCCTAGCCCGAAACGTCATTTTCACGCTGATAAATTACAACGCATTTGCGCTGAGTGGATGCCATTTATTCACATGATTCAGCTTTACAGTCTTATAAATAATCGCAATAGGTATTGGGATAAACGCCTAAGAATTTTGAAAAGGCAGCAAAAGCTGAATCACTTATGACTTTTCCTAAAATTAAATGGCAATAAGCTAATTTATTTCTTACACAAATAATGCCGCTAATTTTTCAAAATTTATATTACTTAATATAGCGGCACAGAAAAGATACTTTTCAGGGTCCACCGAGGTTACCCAAACTGTCAAATAGTCAGAGGTTATTGACCAGCCCCCGACTGGGCAAGTTAAATACAAGAGGAGATGCCGGTGCACGAGCGGACCAGAGGCTAACCAGAAGTTGGTAGCTAGTGAATTAAGTTTTCTTATTCTGCGGCGGAGAGCTGTCCGCCGGGTAATTGCCCCGGTCATTCCATTTTCTTACAACCAGAGCCAGGGCCTCCTGGTCGGTTAAGGTCTTTACACCGTCCTGGGCAGCGCTGGCACAGGGCATAGTTGATACCAAGGCCGTACCAGCGCCGCACCTCTCGCAATCAATGCGGTAAGAAGGATATGTAAACAGGGCATGCTTACGCACCTGACCCTTACCGCCGCAAAAAGGGCAAGGCTTTAATTTTTCTCCCATCTTCCACCTCACACTCCTTAAATTAAATCATGTAGCACAAGTTTTGTAGCTTATAAGCCTCATGTCGTACGGCAGTCTGGCCCAAAACTCCCCCAGGGGCTAGACTTTTCCCACAGTTAGCGGCCATTTTCCCAGCTTTGCCGTTGTTATGCCGGCTATAGCCACATCACATCTGCTCAGACAGGGACAACAAAGGGCAGCGCCAAACATGGCCAGAGCAGCGGACTCCAACTCTATGTTGACATTCGTATGGTAAGGCTGTGTCACGCCCCGGATAACCGTTAGCAATGGCACAGATAAGTAAATCATCTACCTTACCGGCATTTAATCCTAGAAAAACAGAGGGCTATGCTTTTATATTGGCTTAAGTGTTGCCCCCTTAACATTAATGGGTAAAAGCAGAAACCAACTTGAACTAGAAAAATATCTATGTTATACATAATATATCAAGAAATATAATAAGTCAATAATAATATATAAAGTTTCTTGATATATTATATAGTTGACAGCACGGGGCGAAGTGAGGTATATTGACAGCAGAAAGGGGTGTAGTATGGGAATTGGAAAACGAATTAGGGAAGCCAGGGAAGCCCTTAACCTCACCCAAAAGGAGCTGGGCGAAATTATTGGCACTACGGCTTCATCAGTAACAAATTATGAAAACGACACAAGTCATCCCAAGGAAGCTATTCTTTACGCACTGATTAACGCCCTCAAGGTAGACGCCAACTACCTATTCCAGGATTGTGTAAGTACCATAAATACCGAAACCCTAGTAACTCCCTGGGAAAAAGAAAATCTCCTCCCCAAATACCGCTGTTTGGATGATTACGGTAAAAAGAACGTAATTACCCTGTTGGAAAACGAGTACCAGCGATGCCAGGCTGAATCCGCTAGCGGTACGCCAGATGAGGAAAAAGCCCTGGCTGCCATCGCCAAACTGCGACAAAGGGAAAAATACCGCTTTATGGCCCATGGCACTACGCCGCCAACGGATATAGAATTAACGCCTGATGAGTTAGATAAAATTGAAGAAAAAATCATTGCTTTAAGGAAAAAGCAAAATAAATAAAAAAATGCGTGACATTACGGTCCCTACGAGGTAAAATATATTAAAAAAGGGGGCTGTCGAAATATGTCACAAAAAGTCACAGTAAAAATTGCAGCTTATAGATTAAAAAAACAGCTAAAAAATCATATCTCGTACGAAACGGTGAGAGAGTACGCGAACCAGAAAAATTTTGACGTTTTTTCCTATTCTGAAGGTTGGGAGGTTATCACAGATCTCAAAGTAGTAGGGATGGCGCAAAAATCCAATTCCTTCATTTATGTAGGTAAGCGTGTGCGAGCTATTTTCATAGATGAGGGGCAGCAGGAGAGTTTATTTTTACTCCTCCATGAACTGGGCCATTATCTTTTAGGCCATACTATAGATTGCCAGACCGGGCATAGCATAAGGGAGGAGAATGAAGCCAACCTTTTTGCCGAACTGGTATTAAAAGGCAATAAGCGCAGGCACAAGCGGCTACTCATAGCTATAATAATTATCCTGGTCCTGGCAGTGGCGGCTGGCTTCTTGGGCCTGCATTACCTTGGAGGATAATAAACAGTCAACTTGGCGCCAGAACCGGGGAAACTAAGCCATAGGGCCAGATATTGAGCCAAAGTACAATACTTCCAGCTCCGACAAGTAATGAGCGGCTATTACTGCCGCAACCAACCGGAGACTTGGCGCGCTGATTGGGCCACCATTATCTGCTCGAAAATTAAAGTTAGGCCAATTAATCCCAGACTACACTGGGAGTTGGTTAACTGTGCCAGAAAAGTGGGCAATCCGATTACCTATAAAGCCAGTTGCGATAAAGCAATAGGGCCAGAAAGCACCCCACTTTCCCGCTAGAACCGACTTTTTCCGGGTTAAGAGCCAGGCAAGGGGAACCCAACTGCGGGACTCTACAGGAAGGCCCGACACCGGTTTAACACCACAGCGCCGGTAAAATCAGATAATTATGTCTGGTATCAACTACCTTCTCAAAACAGAGGGGCCAACTTTTAGTTGGCTCCTCTGTATTTTACTAGCCTAAAATTAACCCTATGCAGCTTTCGGTCAGGTCAACACCGGCGATCCACGAACACAAGTCTACCACTTCGGTGAACCCCACGCAGCTAAGGATTCGTTCGCCCTAGACCAAGCAGGTATTATTTATACCGCTATACACCGATGTTATTACCCCCAGATTATGGCAATAATCGGCCTCTTAGTCCCCTAACTCCAGCCCAATCGCCGGTTGCCCAGCTATCCCCCCCTCGCCTGTTTTTCCCCTGAAAGTGGATTATTGACCTGATCTATGGTATACTCATATTGATTTTTAACTACCGCGGAACAGTCAAAAGGAGATTTTCCATGATCAGTATTGAAAACGTAACTAAACGATATGGCAAATTCATAGCCAACGACCATATCTCCCTCACAGTTAAGCCCGGTGAATTAGCTATTTTACTGGGTCCTAACGGCGCAGGCAAATCAACGCTGCTAAAGTCCATTTGCGGGCTTTTGCGGTTTGACGGTCTAATAACCATTAACGGCCAGGAAAACCACACACCAGAGGCTAAACGTCTCTTAGGCTATGTGCCGGAATTTCCCGCCCTTTACCCCATGCTTACCGTTTATGAGCATCTGGAATTTATTGCCCGAGCTTACCGTTTGGCAGATTGGCAACCTAGGGCCGAGGAACTACTGGCCCGCTTTGAGCTGGACGATAAAAAGAATAAGCTGGGTAAGGAGCTATCCAAGGGTATGCAGCAAAAGGTCAGCGTTTGTTGTGCCGTGTTGCCCCGCCCCAGGGTAGTTATCCTAGATGAACCCTTGGTGGGCCTAGACCCCCACGGTATCCGGGAGATAAAAGCCCTTATAGCTGATTTAAAAAAGGACGGCTGCTCACTGATTGTCAGCACCCATATGCTGGACAGTGTGGAGGAAAACTGGGACTTAACCTGCATTATGCAGGGTGGTCGCATTGCCGCCCTCTGCCGCCGGGCCGAGCTCTCGCCAGATGAAACCTTAGAGCAAATATTTTTCTCCATCACTGAAGGAGAAGGCGGGGAGGAAAGCTAATGCGCAGTCTTGTCTATATTGTGGCGCACAGCTTAAAAAATGCCCTCAAAGAGCTGGCCCATAAACCCGGTAAACTGATACTTTACCTTTTTGTCCTCGTCTTAATAGTGGGCTTTGGAGTTTTATCAATCTTTAACAAGGTTGAGTCAGGAGACCAGCTGCCCCTGTATATTTTTACCGGCATATACTTTGCCTTTATCACCCTTTTTCTGGTATTAGCCGTTATTAAGGGGCTGTCCAATGGTGATAATATCTTTGAGATGAACGACGTTAACTTGCTTTTCGTCTCCCCTATTAGCCCACGAAAAATTTTACTCTACGGCATTTTACGCCTCACCAAAGTAGCTTTTTTTGCCAGCTTCTTTATTTTATTCCAAGGCAGCACCCTAGCTACCTTTGGCATATCCTACCGGGGCTTACTTCTGGTAATGCTAGGGTTTATGTTAGATGTTGTGGTTCTGGCCATTGTTTCCCTGCTCATTTACAATTTTGCCAATGGACAGCCCCGGCGTAAGCTGGCTGTAAAAATAGTGACTGGCCTTCTATTTCTGCCTCTATTCATCTATTTACTGGCAACTACCGTCAGCCAAGGGAGCATTACCGCCGCTATAGCCCTAGCCATACATTCCCCCTATTTCACCTTAATTCCTATCGCAGGCTGGACGGCAGCGGGAGTTACCGCTATTTTTGCCGGACAGATTGGTGTGGGGCTAGCCTTCTTAGGCTGCAACCTGCTTTTAGGGGTGATACTAGTGGTTTATCTGCTGTTGAGTAAGGTTGACTATTACGAGGATACCCTGGTGGCTACGGAAACCACCTTTGAGAAAAAGCGCGCTCTGGCGGAAGGCAATGTTAACGACGCCCAGGGCCTACCCAAAAATGTTAAGGTAGCTAAGACTGGGTTATCCCACCAGGGGGCAGGGGCCATTTTCGGCAAGCATATGCGGGAAAGCCAGCGGCAAAACCGCTTTGGTTTGTTCAATTTTTCTAATATTATAATTATCATCTCCGCCCTGGCTGTGATTTATTTTGGTAAAGATCTGCTCATGGTGCTGCAAATACTCATGTGGATGCAGATATTTTTAATCGGCACCAGCCGGGGGCTGCGGGAAATTTACAATCACTATATTTATTTAATTCCTGAAACCTCCTTTAAAAAGATTGTCTGGAGCAATCTGGAGGCTGTAACCAAAACCCTGGGGGAAAGCGTTCTCATCTTTGGTCTGGGCGGTTTGATCATACAGGCCAACCCCCTGTTAATCATCAGCTCTATTGCTCTATACACCCTGTTTTCTCTCCTGCTTTTGGCTATCAATTATCTTTCCCTGCGCTTTACTGGCGTCAATATCAGCGCTGGCTTAATGCTGGTAATTTACGGTTTAAGCGTTATCGTCATTATGGCCCCTGGTCTGACCGCAGGATTATTTGTGGGCTTTGCCCTGGGGGGCAACACCGGGCTTATCTTGGGCATCTGGCTCATCGCCGTATGGGAGCTGATAGCGGGTCTTATATGCTTTGCCTTGGCCCGGGGCGTACTGCATAATTGTGATATGCCCACCATGGAAAAAAAGAATGCCTAAAGCCAAAGCAGTGGATTTTCAGGCTAATTTACAGTAAAGGGTAGACTCCACTTGTTCTGGGGCATAGAGGTAAGCCCTAAATGACCGATTGGTTGTCAGTTGCACCTCACCGCCCCTGGGTAGCTAATAGCGGTAACCCTGACCATTATGGGTAGTATTTGGTATTACCCCAGGAACGCTATAAAAAAAGAGCAGCTAAAAACAACGTAAATGACCTAAAGCGAGCAGACTTATCCACGTCAGTGGCGATTTAGTTGCAAGAATCGGCTCACTGACAATATTGACAGCGGCAGTATACCCTTGGCCGCGTGATTGCGGCAGCACCAGAGAAAAAGCAATTCCCAGCCAAAACAGTTGCTTTACAGCTTGGAAGCGACTAACCCCGGTAGCCGTTTGGGCTGGGGCCTTGATAACGGGATAAATTTTTTCTGGCTGCTGGGAATTCTCTAGTTGAACAAAAGAGAACACAATAAAAAGTGCGAAAACGGAAAGAAGGCTTTATACTATGCACAATTTCATGTATTACGCCCCCACTAAAGTGCTGTTTGGCAGAGGCGTGGTAGAGCAAACCGGCGCCTTGCTCCAGGAGCAGGCTTGCCGCCGGGTTTTGCTGCACTATGGCAATAGTAGCGCCCAGCGCAGCGGAGTTTTAGACCAGGTGCGCCAAGCCCTGACAGCGGCGGGCCTTGAGTACGTTACCCTGGGCGGCGTATCGCCCAATCCACGCTTATCCCTGGTTTATGAGGGGATAGAGCTTTGCCGGACCCAAGAAGTGGATTTTATTCTGGCAGTTGGCGGCGGCAGTGTGATTGACTCCGCCAAAGCCATTGGTTACGGCGTGGCCAATCCCGGCGATGTGTGGGACTTTTACGACCAAAAACGCCAAGCCACCGCCTGCTTACCCCTGGGGGCGGTGCTGACCATTGCCGCAGCTGGCTCGGAGATGAGCAACTCCTCGGTAATAACTAAGGATGAGAGCTTGATTAAACGTGGTTATGGCAACGACCTCAGCCGTTTGCGTTTTGCTGTGCTGGACCCGGAGTTAACCATGACCCTGACTCCCTACCAGACCATGTGTGGCTGCGTGGATATTATGATGCACACCTTGGAGCGCTATTTAAGCGGCGGCGAAAACATGGCGTTAACCGACGGATTTAGCGAACACCTACTTCGCACGGTAATGCAGTACAGCGTTATATTGCAGCAGGAGCCCCGCAATTACGAAGCCAGAGCGGAAATTATGTGGGCAGGTAGCTTATCCCATAACGGCCTGACAGGTTGCGGCACAGACGGCGGCGACTGGGCCACCCACCAAATAGAACACGAGTTAAGCGGTATGTTCGATGTAGCCCACGGCGCCGGTTTAGCGGCAATTTGGGCCAGTTGGGCCAGGTATGTAATGCCAGCAGCAGCGGAACGCTTTGCTCGCTTGGCCCAGTGCGTTATGGCGCTACCGCCAACTGAGGATATAACCGAAACAGCCCTCAAGGGCATTGAGGCTATGGAGAGTTTCTTCCACTCTCTGGCTATGCCTACATCTCTGCGGGAATTGGGTATAGACCTCACCCCAGACCAAGGCAGGGAGCTGGCGGCCAAGTGCTGTTACCCCGGTCGGCCCACTGTAGGTCGGGTGAAAAAACTAGACAAGGACGATGTTTACCGCATCTATATGGCAGCCCGTTAAGCTACCCCAGACCGATAATCAGGACTTCGCCCTACAGAGAACGAACAGCCGCACCAACCTTGGCAAACAAAAGACGCGGCAAGTAGCGTACCAAAACCCAATTAAAGCGCGAACCCGATACCAGGTCGAATCCTACAAAAATTCAGTGCCCTAAACTTGGAAAAGACAAAAAGCCAACGAGGAGCAGACCACAACTCAGTTAAAATCTAAACATTAAAGGAAAGGAAGTTGCCAATGGAAACGGAATTCATCAACCTAACCCCGGAAAACCTGGCCACGGAACATTTATGCTGCCTAATACGCAGCAAAAAGCCGCACCCAGGCATTGATGCCAAACGGCAATGGCTAGCCCACCAGTTACAGGAAGGCCATGTTTTACGGAAGCTAAAGGCCAAGGCAGCGGTTTTTATTGAGTATGCCCCTTTAGAAACAGCCTGGGTTCCCATAATTGGCGACAACTATTTTTATGTCTATTGCCTCTGGGTTAATAATGGCTATACTGGCAAGGGGTATGGCAAAGCCCTGCTGGATTATTGTCTGGCCGACGCCAAGGCCCAGGGCAAAGCCGGTGTTTGTATGCTGGGGGCCAAAAGGCAAAAAGCCTGGCTCTCCAACCAGGCATTTATGAAGAAATACGGCTTTGAGGTGGTTGATACCACCGATAATGGTTATGAGCTGCTGGCCCTCTCCTGGGACGGCGCCAAGCCCCAGTTCACTCCTGGGGCTAAAAGCTCCACTATCGACAGCCCGGAGCTAACCATTTACTATGATAATCAATGCCCCTATATTTATAAAAGCGTTGAGGCAATTAAGGAGTATTGCGCTACTGAAGGCGTTCCCCTCTCCTTAAAGCTAGTGGACAGCCTGGAAAAGGCTAAGTCTTTGCCCTGCGTCTTCAATAATTGGGCTGTGTTTTATCGGGGAAAATTTGTCACAGTTAATCTGTTAGACAAGGCCGCAATAAAAAAGCTGCTGCAAAAATAGCAGACCTAGCCTTTTACCTGTAAATACCGCTAGGAATGGTAGCTAGGGGCAAAGTTCCGGGCCAGATAAATCAAGCAAAAGCTATGGGCCAGCGCCAGCCCAAAGACCACGGTGGCTGGTCTCTAAGGGCGGCGCTGAAAATACCCCCTCCCCTTGCTTTTCCAGGGGTATAATAAGCTAAGGCCAAAGCTGTGCATTAAGGCTGGCAGAGGAAGGATTGGGCATGAAAAAATATATCGGCTTTATCTTAATATGGCTGCTCTTTGTGGTTATTGCCGTGGTTTTATGGCTAACCCTCAATAACATATTCTACTTATTTAATTTTACCTATATAGGAACCTGTCTCACCTTGGGTCTGACCCTTTACGCCCGCAAGGTGAAATACGCCCGGAACCTTGTCCAGTTTGCCGTGGGCCTTTATATGTTGGTTTATTTGGGCCTATTATCCCAGGAAAATATGCAGTTGGAAGGCTTCTGGTACTATTTATTTTTAGGGGTTATGGAGGCGGCGGTTATCCACTATGCGGTGGCTAAAATTTTTGGCCCCCTCCTGTTCGGCCGGGGCTGGTGCGGCTATGCCTGTTGGACGGCTATGGTTTTAGATTTACTACCCTACAA
>DXZC01000210.1 GCA_019415505.1 Peptococcaceae bacterium
AGTTAGAAGCGGCGAAAAGGATTCCGCAGAAAAGCTGCTGGATAATATTATGGTTTCCATACTTAACCACAATACTGGCGATATTGGTGATGTAAAGGCCCGTATCGTCGAGCTATTGGTTATGCTATCTCGCGCCGCAGTGGATGGCGGCATGGACTCCAAAGAAATACGCAGTCTCAACAGTCGCTTTTACGAGGAGCTATACGCTAAAGAAACCACCGAGGAAGTTTGCTACTGGACTAAAAATATGGTCCGAATCTTTTCTGAGGAAGTAAAAAAATCCAAGGGCTCCGAAAACTTACAGGCAGTATACGCCGCGGCAGATTATATTCAGGACCACTTTAAGGAAAAAATATCCATTAACTCCATAGCTGAGGAAGTTCACCTTAGCTCCAGCTATTTAAGCCATATATTCAGCCAAACCTTTGGCTATACTATAACCGACTACATCACCTATGTCCGCTTAGAACACGCTAAATCCATTTTGCTTAAAGGCGGTACCACTATTAGCGAAGCAGCCCTGGATTCTGGCTTTGAGGATATCAGTTATTTTTCCAGAGTATTTAAAAAGGTGGAGGGCATATCGCCCCGGGAATATAAAAAGAGGCAACTACCGTGATAAATTATGATATTTTTTGTATTCAAGAGGCTGTAAAAAACGGCCAGGCTAATAAGGTCAAAATATTAACTAAAATAGCTATTGACAAGGGTTTGGATACCCCGACAATCCTCCATGACGGGCTTATTGTGCCCCTTCATACCATCAGCAAAAAGCTAAAGAACAACGAAATTTACATTGCTGACGTAATAATCGTATCCCGGGCAGTCCACGCCGGACTCCACGTACTGGAACCGTTTCTGGAAGAAGGCGAGCACCGCTATAAAGGTCGGGTTGTTATTGGCACCGTGGCCGGAGATTTACACGATATCGGCAAAAATTTAGTTGCAATGACCATGACAAGTCTCGGCATGGAAGTTATTGACTTGGGGGTAGACGTTTATCCCGATGAATTTGTAGACGCTGTAAAGCGATACAAGCCGGATTTCCTGGCTCTTTCCGCTATGCTCACTACAACAGTTAACGTCATAGCCGAAACAATACACGAGCTGGAAGTCGCCGGCATAAGGAAGAGCGTAAAGGTCCTGATTGGGGGTAATCCCGTAACTGCGGACTTCGGCTTTTCCGCCGGTTCCGATGGCACCTGCCAGGAGCTGCGGGAAATTGAGGATATGATTCAGCATGTTAAGCCTTCTATCTTAAATAAATAATTATAAACAAAAACCGCTTGATTTATCGTCAAGCGGTTTTTTTCTAAACCAATAAAATAATTAGTTACTTTATTGCCATATTTTATCTACCTTGCAGTTGCGCGCGTTCTTGCACTTTTTGATACAGCTTACCTTCATCAATATACAGGGCCTTGCCATGTTTAAGCAAAACCTTGCCATTGACAATAACTGTGTGTACATCCCCGGCTTTAGCGCAGTAAGCTAAATGGCCGATTAGACAATGCTGGGGATCACGGGGGTAAAAATGAGGCCGCCATAGTGAGATAATATTTAAATCAGCCTTTTTCCCCACTTCCAAGCTACCGATTTCCCCCTCCAAGCCTAAAGCCCTGGCTCCGCCAATAGTGGCCATTTCCAAAGCCTCATAAGCCGGTAAAGCGTTAGCATCGCCACTGCTGACCTTAGCCAAAAGAGAAGCGGTACGCATTTCTTCAAACATATCCAAATCGTTGTTACTGGCCGCTCCATCAGTACCCAAGGCTACAGGTATGTTATATTCCCTGTATTTATCATAAGGAAAAATTCCCGACGCCAGCTTCATATTACTCTGGGGGCAGTGTACGGCGACCACGCCATAATGGGCGGCTAATTTAAGTTCATCCTTATCTAAATGAATCATATGGGCTCCCAAGACCCGGTTGTTGAGAAAACCGATATATTCCAAGTGTTTCATTACCCGGCGACCGTATTTCTGCACACATTGGGCTTGTTCCCGCTGGGTTTCCGCCAGATGTATATGCAAGGTCAGACCTTCAGACTGGGCTGCTGCAGCTATTTCCTGTAAATAGGCTGGAGAACAGGAGTAAACGGAATGAGGCGCCAGCATATAAGTAACCCGCCCCTCCTCAGTATGGCGATGCCGGCTAATAAAGGTCAAGGCGTCCCGGAGACGGCATTGGCCCCGGCCATCGTCATCCACTAAACCAGAGCCTAAAACTGCCCTTATGCCGCTTTCATTGATAGCCCAGAGAGATGATTCCAAATCCATATACATATCAGCATAACAGGTTGTGCCGGATTTAAGCATCTCCAAGTTCGCCAAGAGAGTGCCTAGATAATAGTCCTCGCCGCTTAATTTAGCCTCTCGGGGTAAAATAGCTTCCTGGAGCCAATTCGTCAAGGGCAACCCTTCTCCAACGCCCCGCAGCATAGTCATAGCGGCATGAGTATGGCAATTCACAAACCCCGGCAGGGCACACTTATCTTGACCATAGATTATCTCATCGCCCCATTTAGGCGTTAGATTATTACCTATGGCTGTAATACGCTGCCCTTCAATGCGAATAGAGCCTTTTTTAAGTTCCCTTTTACCCGTCATGGGTAAATAACTGTCTCTTATACACATCTGACGCTGCC
>DXZC01000211.1 GCA_019415505.1 Peptococcaceae bacterium
GTAGAGGCGGTCATCGCCAATGGCGAGGCTATAATTACCGGTCAGGGCGATTATGATGAATGTGCCGAGTTGGCAGCCTTGCTGAGAAGCGGCGCTTTGCCGGTAGACGTGAAAATCATTGAAGAACGGGTTGTGGGGCCCCAGTTGGGTTCCGACTCCCTATCTAAAAGTTACATAGCAATACTTTATGGTGTAGTGGCAATATTTATCTTTATGATTGCCTATTACCGTTTGCCCGGCTATTTGACTTGTGTGTCTCTCTTGGTTTACGCTCTTATTCTCTTCTGGGTACAGTGCGGTATTAATGTAACCCTAACTTTACCGGGTATTGCCGCTTTCCTTCTCTCCATGGGTATGGCTATTGACGCCAATATCATCATTTTCGAGCGAATTAAGGATGAGCTGCGTAAGGGTAAAACCTTGCACGCCGCTGTTGGCAGCGGTTTCCAGCGGGCCTTTAAAGCCATTTTAGATGCCAATGTCACCACTCTTATTGCTACAGTAGTGCTGTTCTACTTTGGTGTAAGCTCCATTAAGGGCTTTGCTATAACCTTAAGCCTTGGGGTTTTAGCCAGTATGTTCACTGCTATTGTATTTACACGGTACCTGCTCAATGTTTGCGCTAAGGACACAAAATTGAGTAAACGTACCCTGTACCGGTCGTAAGGAGGTGGCGAGTATGAGTTTAAAAGACAAAACCTTCAATATAATCGGTAAAAGAAAAATCTGGTATGCTATTTCCTGCCTCATAATTTTGGCAGGTCTGGTCTCCTTCTTTATTCAAGGCCTTAATTTGGGGATCGACTTTAAGGGCGGCAATTATATGCAGCTCACCTTTGAAGAGCCTGTTAACGTCACTGAACTCCGTTCCCTGGTAGGGGAATATGTGGAACAAACCCCCCTGGTTCAGGAAGAAAACAGTGATGAAACTTATATAATTAGAACCGAGGTTATGACTGAAGATGATTCAGCCGCTCTCATGACTGATATTGAAAATGAGTTTGGCGCCTACTCTATTGACCGAAATGAAGTCGTCGGCCCCACTATTGGGAAAGAGCTGACCCGTAGCGCTATTTTGGCCTTGGTTATTGCCTGTGTTCTCATGTTAGTTTACATCACAGTGCGGTTTAAGTTTTTGTTCGGGGTTTCGTCCATAATTACCCTGGTGCATGACGCCGCTGTGCTTTTGGCCTTCTGCTCCATATTCCAGTTGGAGATAAATAGCTCCTTCATCGCGGCGATACTTACGGTTATCGGTTATTCCATTAACGCCACCATTGTTATTTTTGACCGGGTTAGAGAAAATCAGCCCAACTATAAAATAGATAATTTGGACAATATGATTAATGATAGTGTTAATCAGACCTTAGCCCGCTCCTTTAATACGGTGTTAACCACTTTGTTAACCCTATTCGCTTTGCTGTTCTTTGGTGGTGAAACAACCAGAACCTTCGTGCTTTGCCTAATTATAGGTATTGCCGCCGGTGGCTATTCCAGCGTTTGTCTTTCCGGTTCGGTTTATCGTGACTTGGCTAGCCGTTTTGGTAAGGATAGCAAGAAAAAGAAAAAATAAGTCGTTAAAAATTATATAGCATACACAGCAGGGCATAATAGCACTATGTTCTGCTGTGTATTGTTGTATTTTTTGGGAGGTGAGTTGTTGAGTAATTTTATAGTATCCCTTAATGTGGTATTACCCCTGTTTTGCCTGATGATTCTAGGGTTTGCCCTCCGAAAATTGGGCCTTTTTGACGCTGACTTCCTGAAAAAATGTAATAAGCTGTTATTTAATGTTCTCTTGCCAACCCTGGTTTTCTATAGCCTCTATCATTCCGATATTCGGGATGTTTTTGATTTTCGCCTTTTACTATATGGCGCTGTAGGCATAACCGTCTATTTTGCTATTGTTTGGTTTAGCTGCGCCAAATTAATTAAAGATAAAAACCTCAGCGCCACAACGGTGCAAGGGGCGTACAGGTCTAATTGTCTTATCTTTGGCATCCCCATTGCCACGGCTCTTTACGGTACCGGCGGCATTGGTCCTACCGCTTTAATTGCCTGTGTCATGGTGCCTCTGTATAATGTTTTTTCCGTGCTGATTTTTTCCGATAAAAAGTCCGGCTTTAAACAGCAATTTTGGGAGGTAATTACTAATCCTTTAATTATTGCGGTAATTTTAGGTCTGGTTTTTGTGGCTCTCAATCTAAAATTGCCAGCAGGCTTAGAGAGTGCGGTGGGTAGCGTCTCCCAAATTGGTTCTCCCTTTTCCCTGATTATATTAGGCGCTAGCTTCCATTTTTCCATACCCAGGGCCAAACTGGCGCCTTTGGCGGGAACCTTGTCCTTAAAATTGGTAATAGAGCCTTTGATTTTTCTCACCATTGGTTACCTAGTTTTTAACTTTAGCGGTAGTTTCTTTGTGGGCTTAATGGCAGCTTTCGCCACTCCCTCCTCCTCAACCTCGTACATTGTGGCCACGGAAATGGGGGGGGATAGCGAATTGGCGGCGCAAATTGTCGTGTATTCCTCTTTGGCCTCTATTTTTACTATTTTTTGTATAGTTTTTATTGGTATCAATTTAGGTATTTTGTAATTATTTACCGGTAAAACTATTCTCAAATAAGAGTTGTTATGATATAATTATTT
>DXZC01000212.1 GCA_019415505.1 Peptococcaceae bacterium
AAATTAAAGAGGTTATTTTGCCCCCGGATAATCCCAGCCTCAAGGCTGCGGATATGACCGAAGCCTATGTGGAGGAGGGCCTTTTAACCAACTCCGGCCCCTTTAACGGCTTGAACAATCGCCAGGCCATTGAGAAAATAGCAGATTATTTAACCGCCGAGGGTTTGGGACGCCGGGTGGTTAATTACCGCCTGCGGGATTGGCTGATTTCCCGCCAACGCTATTGGGGAGCGCCAATTCCCATGGTTTATTGTGATAAGTGCGGTACAGTGCCTGTACCGGAAGAGGAATTGCCGGTGCTCTTACCTACGGATGTAGAGTTTACCCCTGGAGGCGATTCTCCCTTGCAAACCAGCCGGAGCTTTGCCGAAACAACCTGCCCCTGCTGCGGCGGTCCGGCCCGGCGGGAGGTTGATACCATGGATACCTTTGTTTGCTCCTCCTGGTATTATCTGCGCTATACTGACCCTAAAAATAGCTCCCAGGCTTTTGGGAAAGAAACCAGCGACTACTGGATGAATGTGGACCAATATATCGGCGGCGTGGAACACGCCATTCTGCATTTGATGTACGCCCGTTTCTTTATGAAGGTCTTTTATGATTTAGGCCTCTCCAGCTCTCAGGAGCCCTTTGCCAACCTTTTAACCCAAGGCATGGTGTTGAAGGATGGTACTAAAATGTCCAAATCCCTGGGCAATGTAGTTAGCCCGGAGGCTATTATTGATAAATACGGCGCGGATACCGCCCGCTTGTTTATCCTCTTTGCCGCGCCGCCGGAAAAGGATTTAGAGTGGAATGACGCCGCCGTTGAAGGCTGCTACCGGTTCTTGAACCGGGTTTGGCGCTTGGTAAGCAATAACGCCGAGGTTAAGGCCGGGTATGAGATAGCGTCTCTCAACAAGGAGGACAAGGCTATTCGGCGGTTGATCAATACGGCAATTAAAAAAGTCACTGCCGACATAAGCCAGCGCTTTAACTTTAATACCGCTATCAGCGCTATTATGGAGTTAACCAATGGTTTAATTTCCTACGCTGAGACTGCTCAGAGGAACGATGGTCTTTTACGGGAAGGCCTGGAAACCGTGGTGGTTCTTCTCTCTCCTTTCGCGCCCCACATTACTGAGGAGCTTTGGGAAATTTTAGGACACGACAAGCGTATCACCGAGCTATCCTGGCCCCAATATGATGAAAACGCTCTGGCTGTAGAGGAAGTGGAAATAGTTATTCAGGTTAACGGCAAGGTTAAAGGTAAGCTGGTTATTGCCGCTGGCTTGGATAAGGACGCTATGGCTGAAACTGTGGGGGCCACGCCGGAATTTGCCGCTCTTACCGCGGGAAAAAATGTAGTAAAGGTCATTACAATTCCCGATAAACTTGTCAATATTGTGGTAAAATAAAGGTAAAGTAATAAAGGTAGTAGTTATGGAAATTAAGCCGGTTTATCTATTCTATGGCGAAGAAGCCTATCTGCTGACCAAGGATTTGCAGATATTCCGCCAATATTTTGCCCAACAGGAATGTACGGTGGAGGAGTACGATGCCGCTAAAATTCCTTTAGAAACGATTTTGGACGCCGCGGCTACCAATCCCCTGTTTGGGGCGGAACGCTTAATTATCGTGAGCAATTCCCCTTGGTTTGCCCCGGTTAAAAAGGATACCTCTGGCGGAGAGCAGAGCGCCAAGTCGGGGGATAAGCTTAAAGGACAGCGTGAAGCCTTAGAAGCCTACATTTCCCACCCCAATGATGAGGTTTGTTTAGTGTTTGTGGCGGCAACGGCTTCCCGCTCCTTAAAGCTGGTTAAGGCCATTGCCAGCATAGGTAAGGTGCGAGAATACAAGAAACCCCGGGAATGGGAGCTGCCGCCTTATTTGCGCCAATATTTGCGGAAGCAGGGTAAAAATATCGCCCCCGCGGCTTTGGACCTGCTCATTACCATTGGCGGGGAAGATTTAGGCTCCCTGATTAATGAATGTGATAAACTGGTCCTTTATAGCGGCGAGGCTGATACGGTAACGGAAAACGACGTGGCAAAGGTAGTATCCCAGGGGGCGGCGGCCAATATTTTTCAATTATCCGACGCTCTGGGGGCCAGAAATATTGAGTCAGTGCGTGGGCTTATTGCCAATATTTTATCTGAACTGAAACCTGGGGAGTACCCCAAGGTTTTCGGTTATATAGTTAACTATATCCGGATTCTTTTGCGTTTGAAAGAATTTATTAGCCGGGGGTATAATGAAAAGGAGATCGCGGCTGCTACAAAAATTAACGCTTACCGGGTAAAATTAGCCATACCAGCGGCTAAAAGATATTCTGAGGACGAATTAATTGCGGCGTTGTCTCTGCTATTGGATGTTGATTTTAAAATGAAATCCGGTAGGGCTGATTTTGCCGATAGTTTTCCCGCTGCGCTTTTAGCTATTGCCCAAAGGACGGATAAAACCAATAATTGACGTAAAATTGCACTGAGTGTAATTTGTTAAGTTTATTTTATGATTTATTCGCGTCTTAGGTGATTAGTAGCTGCTTTGAGCGCCCTGTTGATAATCGCTGGGTTTGGCTTAATTTTATAAATAAATAAAGAGATGAATAAATTTCATCTCTTTTTGTT
>DXZC01000213.1 GCA_019415505.1 Peptococcaceae bacterium
GTTCCTGGGTTGGTATATCAAGGGCTTTCGTGACGCTGCCAAGAGGCGGCGGCAAATAAACACCTTGACAGATAAGGAAGAGATAAAAGCATTGCTCTGGGAAATTGGCAATAGGGATGCGGCTGATTCTGTCTGGGATATGTCAGTGCCACCGGAGGTCTAATTAGGGGGTCTCTTTAAAGTATCATTAAGTTATTAAAATGTAGAAAAAAGTTCAATTTCAACTTCATTTTGGGAAAAGCTTGACATTTTTAAGCAAGGGAAATATAATATTATAATGTCAATATTGGATAGGCGGTCTGTCAATGTCAGACTGCCTATTCAATAATTTTATAAAACTCAAAGGAGCGGTATCATGAGTGATGAACAAGAAGTCTTATTAACGGCGGAAGGACTTAAACGATTAGAGGATGAATTGGAAAATTTAAAAACTACCCGTCGTAAGGAAGTTGCCGCCCGCATTAAGCAGGCCATTGAATTCGGCGACATCAGTGAAAACTCCGAATATGAGGATGCCAAAAACGAGCAGGCATTTATTGAAGGCAGCATTCTAGACTTGGATAAAAAGCTTCGTCATGCTAAGGTCATCGACTCCGCAGAAGACGGTGCCGAAACCATTAATGTTGGCGCCACTGTCATATTGGAAGATGTGGAAATGGGCGATAAAATGGAATATACAATCGTTGGTTCCATGGAAGCGGACCCCATGAAAGCCAAGATTTCCAATGAATCCCCGGTTGGCAAGGCTATTTTAGGTAAATCAGTCGGGGCTATCGTGGAAGTGGAGGCTCCGGTTGGCTCAATTCAATATAAGATTGTGAATATTAAGTAAAACGAAACTAAGTTATTAATTTATTAGTTGTAGGGGTAAAAGTATGTCAAAGCAAGAAAAGAACGAGGCTGTTGCCAGTCAGGAACTCAACGACCAGATGCTGGTGCGCCGGGAAAAAATGGAGGCCTTGCGTCAGCAGGGTATAGATCCCTTTGGCCACGGTTTTAATAGAACTAATTTTAGCAACGAGATTATTGCTGACTTCGATGCTATGGAAGGCCAAAAAGTGGCAATAGCCGGGCGTATAATGTCCATACGTGGGCATGGTAAGGTATCCTTTATGGAATTGGCCGACCTCAAAGGCAATATACAACTATTTTTTAAAATAGATGTAGTGGGGGAAGAGTCTTTTAAACGCATTAAACTTTTGGATATTGGCGATATTATTGGCGTTCACGGCGAAGTGTTTCGTACCCAGAGAGGGCAAATTTCCGTGCGGGTGGAAACCTGGGAATTTCTCTCCAAAAGTCTTTGCCCACTGCCGGAAAAATACCACGGCTTAAAAGATACGGAACTTCGCTACAGGCAGCGTTATGTCGATCTCATAATGAACCCTGAGGTTAAAGAGGTATTTATTAAACGCAGTAACATAATTAAGGCTATCCGGCATTACTTAGACGGGGAGGGCTTTATGGAAGTGGAAACCCCAACCCTGCACGGATTGGCCGGCGGCGCTGCCGCGCGCCCGTTCATAACTCACCATAACGCTTTGGATATGGATCTCTATATGCGTATAGCCTTGGAGCTTCATCTCAAACGTCTGATTGTCGGCGGTTTGGATAGGGTTTACGAAATAGGCCGGGTGTTCCGTAACGAGGGTATCTCCATTAAGCATAATCCAGAATTCACCATGTTAGAGGCGTATCAAGCCTTTACCGATTATACCGGTATGATGGATCTGCTGGAAAATATGCTGAAAAGCGTATGTATGGAAGTGTTGGGAACCACTGATGTTACCTACCAAGGCCAGGAATTGGATTTTTCCCATTGGCGTCGGGCTACTATGGTGGATTTAGTTAAAGAGTACAGCGGCATAGATTACTATGCCTACGATAGCGCAGCTGATATGGCGGCAGCTGTCAAAGCTAAGGGTTTAGAGTTTGAGGGTGAGCCGAGCAAGGGCAATCTTCTCAACACCTTGTTTGAGGCTTATGTTGAGGAAAAGCTTATTCAACCTACTATAGTAATGGATTATCCCCTGGACATCTCGCCGTTAGCCAAGCGTATGTCTGAAGACGCTGAATTTACCTATAGATTTGAAGGCTTTGTTATGGGTCGTGAATTGTGCAATGCCTTTTCTGAGTTAAACGATCCTGTTGACCAACGGCAGCGTTTTGAGGCGCAGATGCGTTTGCGGGCCCAAGGCGATGATGAGGCCCATCCGTTAGACGAAGATTATCTTAATGCCATGGAATACGGTCTAGCCCCTACCGGCGGTATAGGCATTGGCGTTGATCGCTTAGTCATGCTGTTAACTGACAGCGTATCCATTCGTGATGTCCTTTTATTCCCGACAATGCGCCAGCGGCAGGACTAATATTTTAGGTGTTCAACACTGTATCTGTGGAAATAGTAAAAAAACTGTTAAGTTTTTTTAAAAAAATACGTAAAAAGGTGTTGACAATAGCAATAAAAAATGATATATTTATAGTCGCCCCTCGGGAACGGGGGGCGGAAATCTGGTCTTTGGGAACTGAACAGTAGAGCTTGTGAAGTCTTGATTAGAAGATAT
>DXZC01000214.1 GCA_019415505.1 Peptococcaceae bacterium
ATATAAATATGCATAATATTCTTACTGTAGCCTTGGCAGCTAAGTGCGACGCCATTCACCCCGGTTTTGGTTTTTTGGCGGAAAACAGCGAATTTGCCGGGCTTTGCCGGCGTTATAATATTGCCTTTATCGGGCCTACCCCTGAGGTGATTGAGCTTATGGGCGATAAGTCTAGTGCCCGCAGACTCATGGCAGAAAGCGGCATACCTGTGGTACCGGGTTCTGAGGGTTTAGTAGCAACCGCCTCGGAAGCCCGCCTGGTGGCTGAAAAAATAGGTTATCCCCTTTTGGTTAAGGCCGCCGCCGGGGGCGGTGGCAGAGGTATGCGCAAGGTATTTAGCGCCCCAGAGTTAGAAAGCAATTTTCTTACCGCCAGAGCTGAAGCGGAGGCTTGTTTTGGCAGCGGAGAAATGTATATAGAAAAGCTTATAGAGGAACCCAAACACATAGAATTTCAACTGTTGGCCGATCAGCAAGGCAACATTATTCATTTAGGCGAGCGTGATTGTTCCGTACAACGGCGCAACCAAAAATTAATGGAGGAAACTCCTTCGCCCCGTTTATCCCCGGAGCTGCGCCGGGAAATGGGCGATATGGCGGTCCGCGCCGGCAGGGTTGCAGGGTACCAAAGCGCGGGAACTGTGGAATTTGTGGTGGACGCAAAGGGCAAGTATTATTTCATTGAAATGAATACCCGCATCCAAGTGGAGCACCCCATCACAGAACTCCTCACAGGAGTGGATATTGTGAAGGAGCAAATTCGCATTGCCGCAGGTTTACCCTTATCACGCCGGCAGGAGGATATAACCTTTTCCGGTTGCGCTATTGAATGTCGCATAAACGCGGAAAAGCCTGACGCTGATTTTCGGCCCTCAACAGGTAAGATTCAATTCCTCCATTTACCCGCCGGCTTTGGCGTACGGGTTGACACCTTTCTCTATACCGGTTATGAGGTTAATCCTTTTTACGACTCCATGCTGGGTAAAATAATTGTTTGGGGCAACAGCCGTTTAGAGGCTATACGCCGTATGCGCCGGGCCTTAGAGGAAACCCTGATTGAGGGCATTGATACTAACCTGTGGCTACAACACGCTATTATGTATCACCCAAGGTTCCTCTGGGGTGATTACAATACTTCTTTTATTGAAACTAATTTACAGCAGTTGCTTAATTCCGGTTGCCCCTTGGAGGACAAAGTGAGAGGACAAAATGAATCCCTTTCAACAACGTAAAAACAGTCTTTTACAACTAAAATCAATAAAAGGCCAAAAAGAAGCTGTGATACATGACTTACTGGCTGAGAGTAAAGAGAAATTTTGTTCCCACTGCACCGCTTCTTTTAGTGCGGAAACCTGGGAAAATAATTACCAGGTCTGTCCCCATTGCGGTTATCATAGTAAGATTACAGCCCCAAAACGCTTGCGTTATCTCCTGGATAAGGGAACCTTCACAGAGTTTGACGATGGTATTGTGGGCAATAATCCCCTGAGCTTTCCTGGCTATGCCCAAAAGGTTAAGTCCCTGCGTAAGAGTCTCTCCCTCAACGAGGCTGTGATTTGCGGCCAGGGGCAAATAAAAGGTTTTCCCGCTGTAGTGGCTGTAATGGATAGCCGCTTTTTAATGGGTAGTATGGGTACGGCAGTGGGGGAAAAGATTACCCGGGCCGTGGAATATGCTACCCGCCAGGGTTTGCCTCTGATTATTTTTAGCGCCAGCGGCGGCGCCAGAATGCAGGAGGGTATACTTTCCCTCATGCAGATGGCCAAAACAGCGGCTGCCCTGGAACGCCATAGCGCTGCGGGCCTTTTTTATTTATCCGTCCTCACCAACCCTACTACCGGCGGGGTCACCGCCAGCTTTGGCTTTTTGGGGGACATAATTCTGGCCGAGCCTCAAGCCCTTATAGCCTTTGCTGGTCCCAGGGTAATTAAGGATACGATCAAGGAAGATTTACCCCCTGGCTTTCAGCAATCGGAATATCTTTTAGAGCATGGCTTTTTAGACGGCATTGTGACAAGACACGCCATGCGTAACAATATAGCTAGGCTTTTAAGCCTACACGGAGGGAGGCGGAGTCATGGTTAAAAATAACAGCGCCTTCCAGCGCGTGGCCTTGGCGCGGGACTCTAAGCGCCCTTCTGTTACGGATTATATAGATAAACTGTTTACGGATTTTTATCCCCTTTGCGGCGACCGCCTGCACGGTGAAGATAAAAGTCTGTTAGGTGGTTTAGCCTTTTTCCATGAGATGCCGGTTACCGTATTAGGGCATAGAAAGGGCAAGACTCTAGAGGAAAATTTGGCCTGTAATTTTGGTATGCCAGGTCCGGAAGGTTATCGCAAGGCCCTGCGCCTCATGGAACAAGCGGAAAAGTTCCAACGCCCTCTCATTACTTTTATTGATACCCCTGGGGCTTATCCAGGGATTGAAGCGGAGCAAGGCGGTCAGGGCGAGGCTATCGCCCGTTGCCTGTATACTATGAGCTCCCTGACGGTGCCTGTAATCTCTCTGGTTATGGGGGAAGGGGGCAGCGGCGGGGCTTTGGCCCTGGGGG
>DXZC01000215.1 GCA_019415505.1 Peptococcaceae bacterium
CTGTTATACAGGCATAACAAGGGGGTACATCTATAAAAGTTGTACCATCTTTGGCGGAAAGGACAGGATAGGTCTACCTATGCCGGAAAAAGCTAATAAAAGCCTTGAAGCAGATAAACAATAAAGAGAAACTTAAAAAGCCCCTACCTTGTAGCTCTAGCTGCTTGGCAGGGGCTTTTTTAGTCTCTTAATTAGCCGGAGATTCATGGTAAATCTGGGTGCATTTCTTGGTGCATTTGTTTTGCAGCCCCAGGTACAGAGGTTGCAAAAATTGGTTTTTTGCTGCATTTTTCGCGATATTTTCCAATAAAAAACCGCTGTTATTTTGGCTAAATGCCTGTATAACAACGGTTTTTTGTTTGGCGGAGAGAACAGGATTCGAACCTGCGAGGCTGTTACACCAACACGCTTTCCAGGCGTGCGCCTTAAGCCAAACTCGGCCATCTCTCCAAGTTGCCCTAATGATTATTCACATCAGCGAACATTATTATACTAAATTAAACTGAGAAATGCAAGTACTTTTTTCGCGCTAAACAAGAATTTTGCCAGAATAAGCCTTAAATAAAAGCTTGGACTTTATTAAAGCAACTCTTCCATTATATCCTCTAAATCCTCATATGCTTCCAGGCCGTAAGGCAAAAAGCGCACATTCCGATCTACAGCCCAAAATTTGTGGCTTTGGAGCCCCACATAGCTCCAATTTTCCCCAGATATGTCGGGAAATTTAGCCATAACTAGGTCTAAAGCAATACCCGGCTTCCGCTGATTAAGCCAGCTTTCCCCCGGCACTATATAACTTATGTAACCTCTGATTCCCACATTTGAGAGGGCCTTTATGATTCCATCCCCCCTACTGCGGGATATCACGGCTATTAAGTACTTTGCGGACAACGCCTGCAAAACACCGCTGACCCCAGGAGCGCCCTGAGCAGAAAATAAGGCTTGACGCTGAAATTTCCCTATTTCATTATCTAATATTTCCCGATCCTTACCCCGCCAGCCGCTAAACTCAGCGATAAACTCACTAGGGGTAAGTCCTTCAAGATCATCACTCTGAAAAATATACTTACGCTGTAATAAAAAATCAAGAATTAAATCAGCCTCAGCTTTAGTATCAAGATTATAAGAAATTAAAATATCTTCTAAATCAAAGATTAAACCTTTATCCCGCATACTTTATCACCCTTTGTTAATTTCTCCTTTATAATAATATTTTCCTGCTCCCCTTTTTCGACTTTTTCCACGAAATACTGCCCTTTAGCAATATTTTAATATTGCCAGTAAATAACGTACTATGGTAATCTATTGCTAGTAAATTAATAGGAAAGATGAGGAAAACAATGACTGAAACTAAAACAGCAAACCCCGGCCCCTTAGGGCTCTTAGCCTTTGGTATGACCACCATACTTTTAAACCTGCATAACGCCGGCATTATTCCCCTGTCTATTGTAATCGCGGCAATGGGCATTGCCCTGGGCGGGTTGGCTCAAATTATCGCAGGTATCTTTGAGTACCGCAACGGCAATACCTTCGGCGGCACCGCGTTCACCTCCTATGGACTTTTCTGGTGGTCCTTGGTGCTGATCTGGACGAACCCGTTCAGCCAATCGTTAGCCGCAGGTGATGAAATGAGCATGGGTTTCTATTTATTATTATGGGGTATATATACCTTAGCCATGTTTATCGGCACTTTAAAGCATAACCGTGCCACCCAGGTGGTTTTCCTATCCCTGGCAATTCTCTTTTTCTTACTGGCCTTAGGCGACTTTACCGGCAACCATGCGATTAAAACTATAGCGGGTTGGGAAGGTATTTTCTGCGGCGCCTCAGCCGTCTACGCTTCCCTCGGCCAGATAATTAACGGAGAACACGGACGTAACATCTTACCATTATAATAGTCCATTAAACCGGCGGATAACCGCCGGTTTAAGCATAAATAAATGAATTAAATTAAGATTACCTTCGGTTATCGGGCAACGGGCTAAAGGCAACGTCTTTTAAATCGTACTGCTAGATTCACTCTCCAAAACCAGGACAACACGATTTTTGCCCGGTTCGTTGACAGATATATTTAAAAAATTTTGCTGAAGATAATCCCTTTAGAGAATATGGATTGCCTAGAAAGTAAGAAAGAGATGACCAGCATGACGAAAAAGTAACGGATTGAAAGACCCGTTACTTTTTTTATTAATTGTTTTCAATAATTTTCATTAAAGCGTTTAATCTTTGTTCAAAAATTGGTTCACACATAACCATTAAAGTAACGCCGTCATGCAACCCTCTTATATACGTTTGAAAATTTTCATCTTCAGCTAAATCATTAAAGCAACCATATAGTTTTTCCAGCTGTCTTTTTTGTTCAGCTGTTACTTGAGCATATAGTGTTTCATATGCTTCGCTCCATTGACCATAAGTATCGTTTGCTTCTTTCCCCTCATTCCATGCGCTTTTTAAAAACATTTCCACGTTCATCAAAAAAGCCTCCTATTATATTAATATATAGGATTATAGCATATCTTTCAAGATAATACCATATAATAACTATT
>DXZC01000216.1 GCA_019415505.1 Peptococcaceae bacterium
CCCTTGAGTTTACCCACAGTCGCCCCGGTACCCGCCCCCACACAGCCCTCTTGCGGGCTGTTTTTTTCGGCGTTTACCAGAGCCTCATAGCCCATAGCCGCGGTAGGGCGGCATTGGGGATTACCTACGATTAAATCAAACAGGCAAGCCGATACCACAATAGGCACCTTGCCAACGCCTACGTCAAAACCGATATTGGACTCCTCCAGATAAGTCATAGCGCCGTCAGCGGCAGCCAAACCAAAGGCGCTGCCCCCGGACAGCATCACACAGTGAATTTGCTCCACCATATTAACGGGGTTGAGCAGATCCGTCTCTCTAGTGGCGGGAGCGCCGCCCCGCACATCCACCCCGGCAAAGGCCCCTTGAGGGCAAACAATGGCAGTACAGCCCGTACCGCCCTGTAAATCCTGGGCATTGCCGATTTTAAAGTTGTCAATTTCCCCAATAGCTATTTCTTCCATTACAGCGCCCCCATTCCTAAAGCCACGGTAACTAAAGCAATAATTACGCCAGCCACGGCTTCCCCGCCTAATAAACCGGAGGCAACAATCAAACCGGAACCGTTTTGGCCCCACTGGGGTTTGACTTTATCCAAGATTAAACGCACCATGCCGCCGAGAAAAGCTGTAAAAGATAAATAAAAGGGTAAATAAATGCCTAAACCCAAGGTCATTACCGGCACATTAAAGAGATAAAGAACTGTCCCCGCTGCCAGGCCCAGCCAAAAAGCCGGCAAATTAGGAATACCGCCGACCATAGCAGCTACCACCCCGGCTTGGGGAGCCGGCAGAGCTTCGCTGCCAAAGGCGCTAACGCCATAAGCGTTAATGAGCAAAAACAGGATTGCAACAGACACCACCGAGCCGATGACGCCGCCGATGACCTCACCCAGCCACTGGGCTTTGGGAGAGGACTTAACGATATAACCAGCTTTAAAATCGTTCATCACATCCCCCACCAAACCGCAGGCCACCGCAACTATAGCCGCCACAAAAAAGGCTTCCAACTGGCCAATGGCAGAAGCGGCCTTGGCGGCAAGTAACACTATTACCCCAAAAACCTCCATAGGATTAATGCCGGACTGGCCCACTATCTGGGCGGACATGGAAGTACACAACCAAACCCCCAATATAGTTATAATGCTGGCGATAATACCCAAATCCAAAACAAAGGTAAAGACAAACGCTAAGACAACCATAATAATAGGCGCCCAACGGAGATTTACAATACTATCACCCATTCTCTGCCGGGAAAACATGGGACCAAAAATTGCCTTAGCCTGGGGCAAAATACCCTTGCAAATAATGCCCAGGCCAGTACCGACCATTACCCCCATACCTAAGCTGGACTTAATACCCGCCGCAGTCTCCAGGGACCAAAACCCGGCGGCTGTGCCACCGACTACCACGCCAAAGTCCCCTATTAAGGCCCCGATAAACCAAACTATTAGCGCTAACGGCCCAATTATATAACCAACGGAAAGCATCATAGGCGACATATACAGGCCAAAGGACACCCCAGGTATGGCCACGCCGCCAGTAATTAAAGTGGGAATTTTGCCGAACCAATCCCGTATTGCCGTCCATAACACGGCAAAGCCCATGGAGCCAAAGAGCACGCCGGCCTTCTTACCGCCTTGATCCCCCACTATTAAAGTTTCCGCGGCGGCTTGTCCCATCGGATAGGGCAATTCCTTGGTCTCCACAAAATACTTGCGGATGAGCGCTGTGAAGATTAACCCCAAGATTACCCCGGAAATTGAAACCACAGCCAAGGGCAGAAAGCTAACTGCCGCTGCCGGGTCTAACATCCAAATGCCGGGAATGGTGAAAGCAATACCGCCAGCCACCATAGCCCCGGCGGACATGATAGTATGGGTGACGTTTATCTCATTGATATTAGTGTGCCCCAGGGCCTTTAAGGAAAACATGGATACTAAGGCCACAAAGATAATCGGCCAGGGTAAAGCCCCCATCTTTAAAGCCACATACATGGAGGAAGTGGTGATTATTATTGCCCCCAAAATACCTATAATAATGCCCCGTACCGTTAACTGCTCCCTAAAACTTTTTGCGTATTTAATTTCTTTTTCAGCCATTTTTCCCCTCATTCTCATCTTGATTTTCTGCTTTTACTACCTTTTGCTTTTCTGCTTTTACTACCTTAAAACTCTCAAAAAATCTCTCAAACTGGCAGTAACCAAACCAGCCTAGCCAAGGTAATAAAATCCCGCAGGCTACACCCAATCCCGGAGAGCTATTGACAAACCCAATTAACCGCTGCTGCCAGCGTCACCGGCAATTGTTTAGTAGTTTATATTTTATTAAAAATCAGGTAATTTGAATATTTTTACAATTATAATACCAGATGCCCTGGAAAGCAAGGATTTTTTGATAAAAAAATAGCATCGCCAGGGCGAAATGCTATTTTAATCTTAATTAACCGCCTACCGCGGCTTTTATTTTTTTTCGCCGTCCAGATCAGGCAATACGCCGTACTGCGTATCCTC
>DXZC01000217.1 GCA_019415505.1 Peptococcaceae bacterium
ATGTTGTTTAGCTGCGGCATTGGCGTGGGCTTTCCGTTCTGGGGCATAGCCGAGCCCATGACCCATTTTATGGTGGCCTCGCCCCACAATCCCCACCCTTTAGGGGACCCCGCGGGCTATGTGGCGGCGATGAAAATTGCCATCTTCCACTGGGGCATTTATGGCTGGGTGGGCTACATGGCATTAGGGGTGCCCATTGGCTATTTCGCTTACCGCTACAACCTGCCCCTCACCACTTCATCCGCCCTCTTTGGTCTTTTGGGCCGCCGCCTGAAAGGGCCTTGGGGCTTGGTTGCGGATTTGGTGGCGATTTTTGCCACGGTTTTCGGGGTGGCTACCACCATGGGCATGGGGCTTATGACCATGAGTTACGGCATTGCCGCAATCCTGGGGGTTACTGTAACTAACGCCCTCTTGGTCATACTCATGGTTATTTTAGTGCTCTGCTATATGGCTTCCGCCGCCAGCGGCATACACAAGGGCGTTAAGCGCCTGAGTAACTTAAATATTTATATTTGCCTGGCCTTAATGGTGTTTATCCTTTTGGCCGGGCCCACCCGCATGCAAATAAACCTCATGCTGGAGACAACCGGCGCCTATCTCAGTGAATTTATTTATCTGGGGTTTTATGCCGGAACATCGGGGGAATACGATACCTGGGTGAGCGGTTGGACAATTTTTTATTGGTGCTGGTTCCTCTCCTGGGGGCCTTTTGTAGGTGGCTTTATTGCCCGCATATCCCGGGGCCGCAGTTTAAGGGAGTATATTCTCGGCGCCATTGTTTTGCCCACCGTCTTTACCTTGCTGTGGTTTTGCGTTCTGGGGGGTTCCGCCATGTATTACGAGGCCAATAACATAATCGCCATTTGGCCTGTGTTAGAGGATAACTTGGGGGCTGGCGTCTTCATCTTACTCCAGGCCCTGCCCCTGCCGGAATTTTTCTCTCTGGTAGTTTTGGGCAGTCTGCTGCTGTTCTTAATTACCACGGCGGATTCGGCCTCCATTCTCTGCGCCGTAATGGTTTGCCAGGATAAGAGGGAGCCTTCCGTGGCTATGCGCTGCTTCTGGGCTTTGCTGATTGGCGCCATTGGGGTGGTGCTCCTGATTACCGGCGGCTTGTCCTCAGTGCAAAGCTCCTGTATTGTGGCGGCCTTACCCCTTTCCCTGATTGTGCTATTGGCCAATATTTCCCTGGTACGGGCCATGTTCCGCTATGAGTTAAAGGATAAATCCCAGGGCCACGCTACCCCCTATGAAAGCGTTGACCAGGTGCGGGAGGATATAGACTACCTGCGCTCCCATTAAAGGCGCTAAATTTAGGGCTGAAAGCCTGGGGGCAGCGGCAATTTCTCCTTAGTAGGTAATACAAATAGTTGACAAACACTATAAAAATTACACATTTTTACACCATTGACGCCATAAACCAGCTGTATTATTATGAAGAGGTATACTGAGCTGACAGCAGAGAAGCAGCGTCATTGGAGGTAGAGCATGAAAGCAAATTCCCCGGACAAGCCCCAGGGCAAATACCAGAAAAGAAAGAGTCAACGCATGGTTTATCTTTGCTGCCTCCTGGCTTTAGCTATAACCTTGGCTCTGGCTTCGGGGGCTTATAGGTTTTATGCTGAGGACTCCGCTCCCGCCCAAGCTGGCGCTGAAGTTCCGGTTCTCAGTAGCGGGGGCGAGTCCCTCACAGACCCTACAGCCTGGAACCTGATGTTGGTGAATCCCTGGCACAGCTTACCTTCTGACCATAGAGTCGCCCTCCATAGTTTAGGCGATGGCCAGGCTGTGGACCAGCGCTGCTATGCCTCCTTACAGTCTATGCTGGAGGACTGCGCCGCCGCCGGCTGCCAACCCCATATTTGTTCCTCTTACCGCACCCAGGCAAAACAGGAAACCCTGTATAATGATAAGGTTCAGGAATTTTTGGCCCAAGGCTATACCCAGGCGCGGGCAACGGCCCAAGCTGAGGAATATGTGGCCAAGCCCGGTTTTAGCGAACACCAGTTGGGCCTGGCCGTTGATATCGTGGATGTTAACTACCAAATTTTAGACGAAGCCCAGGAAACCACCGCTGTGCAGCAGTGGCTTTTAGCCAATAGCTGGCGCTATGGCTTTATTCTGCGCTACCCTACAGCCAAGCATGAGATAACCGGCATTATGTATGAACCCTGGCACTACCGTTATGTGGGCGAGGAGGCTGCGGCGGAAATCTATAATCAGGGCCTATGCCTAGAGGAATATCTCGCCACTTTAACCTGAATACCATTGCTGGTTTTTACCAAAAGGCCAATGGTGTTTTTATCAAATATAATATGTTAACTTTCCAGTCGCCTGGGCCTAAGGCCGTAACTCCCCAGGCTTCCCATAACCCCCCAATCCCCCCTTAGATGCTACTAACGGTGTCATTGCTATATTTAAAAGCAGCCCCACTAGGGCT
>DXZC01000218.1 GCA_019415505.1 Peptococcaceae bacterium
CAGCGTCAGATGTGTATAAGAGACACGGCTCATATGACAGACCTTGAGCAGCAGGATAAAGAGAATAAGTTGGTGAAATCCGCCGCCGCCTCGGCAGTGATGATAATGCTGTCTATGGTTATTTCCCGGGTGCTCGGCTTTGTGCGGGATATGATAATTTCCTACCAGTTCGGACAAGGTATGTATACCGACGCCTATACCGCCGCTTTCAGTATACCGGACTTTGTCTATATGATTCTGGTGGGCGGCGCCTTTAGCGCCGCTTTTATACCTACCTTTGCCTCTTATATAGCTAAGGGCAAGGAAAAGGAGGCCTGGCGGGTGGCTAGTATTACCCTGAATGTGGTATGCTTGGCCATGATTATCTTGCTCTCCCTGGCTTTTATTTTCACTCCCCAGCTATTGTCAATTATTGTCTCTAAGTTTGACGCCCCCACTATGGTCCTAACTGTAAAGCTTACCCGCATTATGCTGTTACAGGTGGTATTTATGGCTTTGGCGGGTATTTGTTCGGGTATTCTCCAGTCCTATAAAATATTCGGCCCCACAGCTTATGGCGGGGTAGTTTATAACCTGGGCATTATACTCATTGGCGGGTTGTTCAGCGGTATTATAGAAAAGCATTTCCCCGGCTACGGCATTGCGGCTTTCTCCATTGGCGTGGTGGTGGGCGCTTTGGCAAACTTTTTAATTCAGGCTTTTTCTCTGCGTACCGTGGGCATAGATTACAGCCCCTCCTTAGATGTGCGGAATCCGGGCTTTACCAAGATAATCAGTTTAATGGTACCGGTACTCATTGGCCTTTCCGCCAACGAGCTGAGCCTGTTTGTCAACCAATATTTAGGCTCCGGTCTGGAACGTGGCTTGCTGACAGCTTGGAAGATGGCCTCCCGCTTTATGCAGCTGCCTATTTCTATTTTTGCCATTTCTATTGCCATGACCCTGTTCCCGGTACTCACCAGAGAGGCGGCTACCGAACGCTTAGATGATTTTCGCCAGGACTACAGCCAAGGGTTGCGTACTATCTTTTTTATTTGCATACCTTGCTCCGTGCTTTTAGCCGTGTTAGGGGTGCCCTTTATTCGCCTACTTTTTCAGGCTGGGGAATTTACCGCGGAAAATACTGCTAACACAGCCTTTCCCCTGTATTTCTTCGTGATTGGCATTTTTGCCCAAGGGGGCATACATTTATCCAGCCGGGCCTTTTATGCCTTTCAAAATACCAAAACCCCGGTGATTATGGCTATAAGCGGCATTATTGTCAATGTGATTTTTAGCTTTATTTTGGTTGGGCCTTTAAAACACGGTGGCTTGGCCTTGGCTTATTCCATTGGCGGCATAGTGAATTTAGCCTTATTGATGTACTTTTTGCGCCGCCGTTTAGGCCGTTTGGACGGTCGGAATATCTTGCGCTCCACTATTATGACTTGTCTGGCCTCGGCTGTAATGGGGGTAGTGGTTTACTTTGTTTCCTGGGGCTGTGAAGCTGCTTTTGGTATTGCCAACAAAGGCACCCAGGCCGTGCAGTTGTTCACCGCCGGCTTAGTTGGGGTGGGGGTATTTTTCCTGGTGGCCAAAGCTTTAAAAATGCCCGAAGCCAATGCCGCTGTGGCAATGGTAAAGCGGAAATTAAAGAGATGATGTTAGCTAGTGCTTAAATATATTCTAGCTCGAAGTTGAATATTTAATTTATAGATAAAAGCCGGGAAACGGTGGTAAAATACCTGGATAGCCCGTATGGATGGGCTAGTCAGGCTGTCAAAAAAAAAAGACCAAGCTAGCCAATGGGTTAGAGTTTAAGTTACAGATAAATTAGGAAGGAAGATTACAGTGCCAAATACCACGGAAACAGAATTAAAAACCACGCGGAATTTTTGCATTATTGCCCATATTGACCACGGTAAAAGTACATTAGCTGACAGAATATTGGAGATGACCGGTACTGTGGCCCACCGGGATATGGAAGCCCAGCTTTTAGACCAGATGGATTTAGAGCGGGAGCGGGGCATAACCATTAAACTGCAAGCTGTGCGCTTAACCTATGAAGCCAAGGATGGTGTGGAGTATACCCTTAATCTCATTGATACTCCTGGCCATGTGGACTTTACTTACGAGGTGTCCCGGAGTTTAGCAGCTTGTGAAGGGGCTTTACTGGTGGTAGACGCGGTTCAGGGCATTGAGGCCCAAACTTTGGCCAATGCTTATTTAGCGGTGGAAAATGACTTGGAATTGGTGCCGGTAATCAATAAGATTGATTTGCCCAGCGCTGACCCGGAAGGGGTAAAAGCTCAGATTGAAGAGGTTCTCGGCATTGACGCTTCCGAGGCTATTTTGGTTTCCGCCAAAACCGGCCAAGGGGTTGACCAGGTTTTAGAAGCTATTGTAAATTTAATTCCCCCGCCTCAGGGCGATAG
>DXZC01000219.1 GCA_019415505.1 Peptococcaceae bacterium
CTCCAATACTGAGAACTGGCAACACCACCGCAACACATACGCTAAGCGGCTTGCCAACTCAGCCAGTAAACCGCCTGGCCTTGTCTATACCTGGGCTAAATGGTCTTATCATAACGGCAAGACATCTTGCCAACAGGTGGCGGCGCATAGCCCGCACCATGGCGGGAGCATATATTGCCCTCGCCGCCCTGAGGCAACTGGGGCCAATAGATAGCAAACGCCCCAGGTTGGCACAGGCAAACCGCTGGGGCGTATTTAACTTTAGCCACAAATTGCCGCCACTCCGGAGCCAGGGCCCTTGCTGCACAGGGGGACGGCACAAGCAAGATTAAATAAAACAACTGGGCCTTAAACCGAAGCAAACAAGCGAAGAACCAACACCAACCCATTCCCGGACAAAAAAAGGGCGAAAAAGCCCGGGCCGATAAGGGCTTTTTCGCAAAGATAGGATAATATCTTTTTTATGGTTAAGGGATCGGTAATTACACTAATTAAAGCATTAAGATTACAATAATATACACATCACTGACTGCACACACTGGCACTACAATAAGTTACACATCACCAATTGCACTACACTAGCACTACAATAAGCTAAGCGCCACTAGTTGCACTACACTAGCCTACAATAAGCTACGCGCCACCAATTGCACTACATGAACCTACAATAAGCTATACCCCACTATTCGCACCGCATTAGCGCTACATATTTACTATAAACTAGATAATCCAGCCCACTAGTTGCATTACACCAATTACTCTAACTACACTTCAGGCCCCTTTATCTTGCCCCTCAGTTAGCAGCCTGCTTTTTAGTCCGCAACATGGCGGATAAAATGGCGCCAAAGATGCAGAGGCAGCCAGCCACTATCATGGCAGTGGAGCTACCAAAGGAGTCAATAATCCAGCCAAAGCCCACGCCGGCAAAGGCCGCGCCCACATAGCCGTAACCGTTCATGATACCTACGCCGGTACCAGCCAAGCGGTTGCCTAAAATGTCAGCGGGAATATTAAAGATCGGAGCTTGGAGAGATTGAATTATGCCGCCGCCGATAAAGATTGCCGCCGCCAGCAGCACCGTGCCGCCGGGCATACTGAGAATAGCCGCGCCCTTGGAGAGGAAGATAATGCACACTCCGCCCACGAGGAAGGATATAACCATAACCTGCCACCTATTGCCGTGGAAAACCTTATCCTGGACCCAGCCGGAGATAATGGAGAAAGCCGCGCCGCCCCAATGGACAAAGGAGCCAATAAGGGAGGCGGTAACTACCGCCATGCCGAAACCGCCGATTTCCGGAGCGTCCATCAGTATTTTTACAATCCAACTGACCATAACCCAGCGAATCATATTGGCAAAGAAGTCGCAAAAATAGCCAACCTGCATTTTACCATTGCACAGGGCCTTCAAGTAATCCTTGCGGCTGACCTTTTCCGTGGATTCGGATTTCTGCAAGCTTTCGTCATTGGCCCATTCTACGGCAAAGCCAGCGTCCTGCGGCGTGTTTTTTACCAGGATAAAGAAGATAACAGCAAATACCAGGGTAAAGATAGGCGGTACAAAGAAAGCGCCCTTCCAACCAAAGCTGGCGATGCAAAGACCGGCTAAAGGCGTTACCAAGGCGCTGCCCAGGTAACAAAAGGCATTGTTAAAGCCGCCGAAAAAGCCCCATTTTTCCTGGGGGAACCAGTCAAAAACAATTTTCATACTAGGGGCCCAACCCATAGATAAAAAGTAGGTGGTTATGCCCCAAGTGACAGTAAAGAGTACCAGGCTGCTGGAAAAACCAAAGCAGAAGTTACCCAGCACCGCGCCGATTGCGCCAATAAAGAAGATGGTTTTGGCCCCTGTTCTGTCACTGAGAAAGCCGTTAATAAATTGCCCCGCGGCATACACTATAGAGGCTGTGGTAAGAATAATACCAAACTGCGTACTGGAAAAGCCAAAGGCTTGCTGGATTGGCTCAGTGGCAACCGAGAGGTTGCTCTTACAGAAATAATAGAATAAATACATGGTTATGGCGCAGAAAAAGATGACTAACTGTCGGCCGTTGAGTTTATTTCTGTACAACATTTTAGTTGGCTGCTGATTAGTTTTTAATTTTATATCGCTCACCTTGTTTCCCTCCTTTATAAATTTTATAAGTGACCACTCTTGCCCAATTATATTGCAAAATCGGTGCCAAGAATCCAACGGGAATTCAACGGAAAAACAAGGCTTTGAGAGCGAAAATATTGGCAAAATTTTTGTAACCAACTCCAAGTCGGCGAGATATATAAATATAATTGAAACAAAATTTTATACTGATTCATATTAGACTCATATCCAAAAAGGGGTCTTTAAATGGGCAATCAATATTTTTAATATTGCTT
>DXZC01000022.1 GCA_019415505.1 Peptococcaceae bacterium
AAATTGTTCTGGAAAATGCCAATAATGTATTCGATGTAAAATTTGCCCAGAATACCGCCAGTGAGAACTTAGTGCAGTTAACCACCAATGGCTACGAAATTGCCTGGACCATGGTGGATATTAACGCCAATAAAGAAGTAGAAAATAAATCTGTCGACCCAGGGCTATATGAAGATGACCCTGCAATTCTGGAAAATCTCACTTCCGCAACGTTATATAGAAATGTTAAAAACGGTGTGGATTTACGTTATGATTTAGTGGGTACAGACCTAAAGGAAAGCATCCTCTTACATAATGTGAACTCTGAACGGGAGATTCAGTTCCGCATCAAAACAAAGGAATTGATTGCTAGCCAAGAAGATGAAATGGTGTTCTTTAAAACACTGGACGGCAGTTCCATCTACCAAATGGGCTCGCTCTGCATGTACGATTCTTACTTGGAGGAAAGTGAAGCTGTTACCTTACAGTTAACCACAGTTAAAAACGAGCCTAATGAACATGAATATATCATTACAATAACCCCTTCTGATCAGTGGTTAGACGATCCTGATCGCGAGTATCCTGTGGTTATCGATCCCACAATTTCCCTGCCTGCCAGCAGTTATGCCTCGGATACCTATATTTCCTCGGATTATCCTACTAAAAATTATTGGAATTCTCCTACCTTAAAAGTAGGGATTAATTGTAAAAAGGGAACTGAATGCGAAGAGGGCAGTGATTGTAAATTTAGGACTGAAAACAGGGCTTTAATTAGATGGAACCAGCCAACGGCAATTAAAAGTTCCGACCGGGTGGTCCATGCGGAGTTTGGCTTAGCACCCTACCTTGGCGCCAACTTTAATCTTTTTACGCAGTTGGAAAGTTCCAAGGGCGCCCCGATTATTGAAGCACATGCCGTAACCGATTACTGGACCGATTTAAACGCCAAGTGGAATAATGCCCCGGGTTATGACAGCAAAATTACCGATTATGATTATCCCTGTACGAAAGGGAAATATGATGCTAATAGTAGATGGTATACCTGGGATATCACAGAATTGGTGGACAAGTGGCATACCAAAGGCAACAACTATGGCGTAATGTTAAAGTATCCGGATTCCTATTGTAAATCTATGGCAGTAGCTTCATTCATTTCCAAAGATTACTCCAGCGTGGCGTCTCATCCCTTTTTGACCATTACCTATCTTAATATGACCGGCTTAGAGGATTACTGGACTTACCACAGTCAATCTGTGGGTTTAGCCGGCGACAGCTTTATTAATGATTACACCGGTAGTTTAACAACGACCTTTACCGACTTTTCCTTAGATAGCGAGCGTATGCCCTTAGCTATTACTCATGCTTATTCCAGCGATAACTATGATAAAGAACAGCCCTCCCTCAAGGTGGGTAAGGGCTTTATGCTAAACGTACAGGAGAATCTGAAGCCTATCACCATTGCTAAGGAGCAAAAATATATTTATACCGACGGTGACGGCACGGAACATTATTTTGAAAAAAATGATAAGGGCGTTTGGGTCGATGATTCCGGCTTGGATTTAACCTTAACCCTGAACAGCCCGTCCGGCTACAACACGATTTCTGATAAAAAGGATAATAAAAAACTGTTCTATAAGGGCGATGGCAGTTATCATCGGGACGGTTATTTATACCAGATTAAAGACGCCAATGGAAACTATCTGCAAATGTATTATGATGCCACTAAATACCTCTATAAGGTATCTGATTGCAGTGGCCGTGATGTTATTTTATCCAACACCAATGGCCGCTTGACTAAAATGGACTTTCCCGATAAGCGGAGCGTTTCCTATAGTTATGACAGTAGTAGTCATCTTACCAAGGTTACTTATCCCGGTTCATCCTCGGTTAATATGCCCCAGGCCACTGGTTTTACCAATATTGCCGAATATGAATATAATGACCAGGGCGTATTAAAGTTAATGCGGGACGTGCCCAAGCGGCTCTCTCTTTCCTATGAATATGAGAACGCTGTATCCTCCGCCACGGCCCCCACTAGGGTTAAAAAATATTACCTGAAAGATGAAACTGAAGACGCAATAACCAACGAACATACCATATCCTTTGGGAACCATACTACAACCTACCGAGAGGTTAAGCCGAATCTGGGGCGCAGTGAAACCTTAGTTTTCAATAATATCGGGCAGACTATTTCCGCCCAGGACCAAGATGGTAATGCCCTCTATTTCAAACAGGGCGCAGCCGGCGGCGCAAAAAATAAAATTACCTTTGAGTCTAAAACCCAGCGTTCCAGTAAAAATTATCTGAAAAACCATAGTTTTGAAGCCAGTAGCAGCAGTATACCAAACTTTAACGCCTCTTATGGCACTGGAGACTCGGTGCAAGTGACTACAGGCAATGCCTTTATCGGCGGAAATAAAGCGCTCTTCACGAAATCAGCGGTAAATAACTCGGAAAGCGCTCTTACCCAGACAGTTACAGTGCCGGGGGGTCAATGTTATACCTTTTCCGCCTATGTTGATACTGCCATTTCCAGTGGCGCCGGCGGCGCCTTCTTGGAAATTAAGCAAGGCAATACTGTAGAGCGCAAAGATAATATTATTAGTCCCAATACTTATGGCCGCCACTCTGTCACCATAGATTTAACTGCTTATTCCGCTAGTACGAATATAAATCTTACCATAAAATTTGGCTTGGTTGGTGCTGCGGGAACAGCCCGTTTCGATTGTTTGCAGTTGGATGAAGGGGAGTCTGTAAACCGCTACAATATTTTGGAAAACGGCGATTTTGAAGATACTACTGGCTGGACGGGTAATAAATTAAATAGCGGTAATCCCAGCGGTATCTATGACGCTCGTTCTTCTGCGGTTAAACATTCTGGCTCCTATAGTTACCAAATTAATGGTTCTCCTAAAGATAAAAAGTACATCACTACTGAAGTTACAGTTAACGGTAAGAAAGACGAGGGCCTGGTGCTGGGCTTCTGGCTGAAAAGCCTGGGCATTCCCGATAAAGATACCCAGAATGACGGCACAAAACAAAGCGTGGGGGCAACTTTGGAAATTGTGAATCCCAGCGGCGGAACGTCGAAATTCTTTAACCAGACTATTACGCCCACAAGTGATGATTGGCAATATATCTGTTTTGAAGGTATCGCACCCTTTGATTATTCAAAGGTCAAAATATATCTCAAGGTAAATTATAACGCTAACCTTACCTATTTTGACGATGTGCAGCTCTATAAAGACTCCTTTGGTGAAAGTTTTAACTATGACGCCAAGGGCAATATTGTCAGCGTTGCCGATATGGCCAAAAACACGGAAAGTGTTGTCAACAACGGCAATAATGACTTAAGCTCCTATGAGGATGGTATGGGTAATAAATATAAGTTTATCTATGACGGTGGCAAAACCACTTTGAAACAGCATAATGTTACCGAAGTCACCGCGCCGGATCAAACCTATACCGCCCTCGCCTATAACGGTTTTGGCGCTTTGCAATATGCAACCTGCTATCCCAGTGGCGGTGGGGATTTGGCGATTCGCACGGAAAAGCAGTATACTTATAAAACTGAAAACTATTTAACAAAGTCCATAGATCAAAGGGGCATTGCCACGGATTTTAATTTTGATAACGATACAGGTCTGTTACAAAGTGTTTCAGACCCCGGAGCCCCTACTTTTAAAACAAACTATACTTATAATCCTGATACCCAGAAGCTTACGGGAGTAGGGCATAGTCACTCTGATAGAAATGTGACCTATGGCTATGATAAAGAGCATTTAGCGGAAATAAATATTGTTGGTCATAAATACGGGTTTAGCCATGATACTAAAGGGAACCTTACTACAGTTAAAGACGGGGCAAACACCTTAGAGCAATATTCCTATCTAAACGGCCGTGATTTAGTGGATACCGTAACTTATGGCAACGGTAATGTAGTGAAATCGGTTTACGATAACCAAGACCGCCTAATTGCCACTAAGGTGGGGTCTGATACCATTAATCGATTCTGGTATAATTCCAGCGGCCTGTTGGGGAAATCTCAGTATGCTTTGGAAGGCAGCGCTGTTACTACAGAATATGAATATGACTTTGCCGAACGCTATGTCAGCTCCCAAAATTCCCGGGGCTTTGGTCTTTATAACATTACCTATGACAAAAACAACAACAATACCGGGTATAACGCATATTTAAGAAGGCCTAACGAGGTAAATCTTGATTACCCCACCACCTATGAGTATAATAATGTTAATGAGCCAACTAAAATGAAGGCCAATACGGATAACTATATAAACTATAGTTATGATAATTTTGGCCGGGAAGCGACCATACATTACAATGTAACAGGCGCTAACGACTCCGCCGGTATTTGGGAAGCAAAGGAATATCTTAATGTAGACGCCACAAAAACCACCAATATGGTCTCTCAGGTGCGGCAACGTTTCAGCAGTTTAAGTTCTGATGCCGGTATAAAACCAGATTACACCTATTCTTTAGATTATGATGACAAAGGCAATATACAGAACGCTGGCTGTGAAGATAAAGAGGGCAATTGGGATAACATTTTGTATTCATATGACTCTTTAAATCAATTGGTTTCAACTTTTAGTCTGAGTGAAGGAATCCACGAAATTAATTATGATGAAAGAGGCAATATTGATTCAAAAAGAGCAACTATGGGTATAGGTAATTCTTTATTTGAATCATATACTTACTCCAGTGGGAATCCAGACTTACTGACTAGATATAAGTCTGGTTCGTCTGAGCTTCTTGATGAATCAGCTACTAAAATCAAAGATTATACCTATGACGCGGTTGGCAATCCGACAAGCATTGTCACAACGGATTCTGGCGTGACAAAAACCCGTAATCTCACCTGGGAACAGGGGCATCAGGTAAAAAATATCACCGAAGGTTCGACCATAAACAACACCTATTATTACAATGAATCCGGGTTAATGGCTAAGGTCAAAAAGAAGGACGGTTCTACCATTGAGTATTATTATGATGATGACCAATTAGAGTATGAAGAATACCGTAACAGTAATGGCACCTTAACCCGTATCCATAAGTATTTCTATGATAGCGACGGCCTTGTCCGCTATCTCGCTGTCAAGACCAGTAATTTCCAAAATAGCGGTAATGCCAAAGTCTATGCTTACCTTTATAACGGTTTAGGTGAAATTACCGATTTAATTTATCTGGCGCCAACCCCCACTAGAGCCGCTCACTATAGCTATAGTGTCTATGGTACTGTCACAACCACCAATTATTTGGATAATATCGGCGCCCTAAACCCCATACGCTATAAGGGCTATTACTATGATAATGACTTAAAATGGTACTATACCCAAAGCCGTTATTACGACCCGGAAATATGCCGCTTTATTAGTCCCGATGATGTAAGCATACTCACGGAATCCCTGGGCTCCTTAACCGATAAAAACCTCTACGCCTACTGTGACAATAACCCCGTCATGCGCAAAGACCAAGACGGCGAGTTCTGGCATATTGCAGTTGGTGCAGCCATTGGAGCAGGGGTGGAGATTGCCAGCCAACTAATATCCGGCAAAAAATTTTCCCAAATAAGATGGGGAGCTGTTGGAATATCGGCAGCTTCGGGAGCCGTTACTGCGGCAGCAGGTCCTGTCGTTGGAATGGTCGCATCTGGAGTTGGAGCGGGAGGCGCAGATTATGTCAAGGAAAAAAGTTTGAAAAGTGCAGTGACTGCCGGCGCTGTTGGCGCTATTGCGAGTAAGGTCGGCGGAACAAAAGCAGATGCTCTTGTAAGTGGAAAATTAAAAAAGCCTTCTATTAAAAACCTCAAACCTACCTTTAATGCGAAGAAATCTAAGATAAAAGCTTTTTTCACTAAAAAGGGTTTTAAGTCTTGGACAAGAAAATATTTCTCCAGAAGAAAGACCGCCAGGTATCCTAAATCCAGGGCAAAATCCATTCTTAGCTCATGGTATAGCAGTAATTATCAAATAGTCTATAGCGGCAGCAAAAGGAGTCGGTCCAACAGATGATAAGGTTTATAAAAAAATGGTGGGATAAATTTGAAGATTGGATGTGGAGTGAAGAAGAAGATGAGGAAATATCGATAGAAGATTTAGTTCCCCCTGATTCTGGTCTGCAAAAAGTCTTATGGAATTTATCGGACGCCTTCGAGAACTGGGCAAAAAGTAAACGCCGCTCCCCATTTCTTGTGGAGTTCATTATTCAAAATTTTATCTTGGCCTTCTATATGATTGTAGCGTTAGTGATTACATTATTGTGTTTTGGGGTCTACTATCTAATTGTTGGTTCCATTGATAAAGATTTTTTATTGGTCATTTTAATTCTTCTTGCCGCTCTTCCTTGTCTCAATTTGTTGTTTCAACTTGTATCTTGTCCAGTATTTTTATTATCGTTAATGGATAGAATTTTTAATGGCCGTACTAAGATTAGAAGGATGTCGCTAACGATTATTCGTCCCTTTATTATATCATTTGATAATTTTTATTGTGATATATTTTCTAGTCTTGATTATGTTTTTGACTACTTGCCTTGTCCCTGTAAGTTATATTATTTTCCGCTAGAAGATGAACATAAGCCCAAGACCTCTAAAGTTCATCAACCGCCCTATTTTTACCAAGTTGAATTTAGACCGCGTGGTAAAGAGACAAAGTTCATTCGCTTCATAATGACACAGCCTAAATCCAATCTTTTTGACCAACTCTATCAGTTAGAACCAACCATGGAATTCGAGGTGAGCTACCTCCGTTTCAGTAAATTACTAAAGGAAATACGTCCCATAGAAGGCTACGAATACGCCGAAGGCGTCCCCGAAATACTGAAACAAATAAATTCCATGTATCCCTAACAAAGCTATTAGCAGCGCCTAAATTTTAGGCGCTGCTAATATTAAAAACATACGCTATAAGGGCTATTACTATGATAACGACTTAAAATGGTACTATACCCAAAGCCGTTATTACGACCCGGAAATATACCGCTTTATTAGTCCCGATGATGTCAGCATACTCACGGAATCCCTGGGCTCCTTAACCGATAAAAACCTCTACGCCTACTGTGACAATAACCCCGTCATGCGCAAAGACCAAGACGGCGAGTTCTGGCATATTGTGGCGGGTGGAGCAATTGGAGCGATAATCAATACATCCCTTACAATTGCATCGAATGTTATATCCGGTGAGAAATGGAATAAAAGAAATTCAGCATATTGGAGATCTACAAGAAGAGTAGTCAGGGTTAACATTGGTTATGGTATAGGACGCTACTTCTGGGGGAGAAAGAGATGAGGATGTGATGTGGGAAATATATTAAGTTACATATATGAGTATATATTAAATTTTAATGCCTGGTATATCCTTTTCACAGAGAGGCTTGGTCTGGTTTATCTTATCCTGTTTATAATGTCAGTTTGGGGTATGGAGGATTATTTGGGAACCCTTTACTCAGTCAAGAAGAGCGAAAAGGCTATGAAGATAATAGCCAAGCAATACAATATTATCCAAAGGTTCCTGCTTATACATTATTATCAAAATGTATATAAAAAGGTAGATAGACTCTATTTCAATTTTGTATATAAAGCGTATATATTCAATCTGTGCTTATTCTTTATTTGTGTTTTATCAGTGATGTTAAGCTTGCGTTTTGCCGTATTTAACCAAATCTCATGCATTATTTTAATATTTCATGCGGTGATTATGTTGCTATCAATTATTATTGATTTTTTTGCAACCAGGTGTTCTCCTTTAGGAGGGCGTGAATATCGGGTAGAAGCAAAATATCGTGGTAAAAAGAACTGGTAAAAAAGGGGGGCAAAGGCCTTGGCCCTTGCCCTAAATCTGAGGTAAGAGTAATATGTTATGCTGTGACTTAAATAGGCTTTAGGTTAGTTGATAGTTAAGCCCAGCCCTGGTCACTAATGAGCCAGGGAGAATCCGCTGATTTTTTAATTAAAAGGTAATGATAATTCTCTATTCTTTGGTCGTCTTTAAAGTAATAGTCAATGGTATAGGTGACTCTTACACAAGCTTTATCAGTCGAAGCAATGGACCCGGTTAAGCTGTTGGTAAAATCGGTTTCCTCCGTAACGTCTTCAATATTTTCTATGGTAACGTCTTTTACCAGCCAAAGAGAAGGCTGGGCATATTCTTGATTTTCAGCTTCCTGATACCTAAAACTGCTGGCTCCGTTGGCATTGCCCTCGCCATAATATCGCAAATAGGACTCCACAGTTTCCAGAGCTGAAAGCCCCGTAGGTAACTCCACCTCCGCGCCGGTATATATACGTTGCCTATTTATAACACTAAAAACAATAATAGCGAGAATAGCCAAAATTATGATTCCTATTAGCCATTTCCGTTTATCATAGATTTTACCCATATTCCCCTCCTTGAACATTTCGCTTTATCGCGGGCGGAAAATGAAAGCCTTTGCAGCCGCATTGTAAAGCGTAATATCTTTTTCCTGGCTATTTTTTTGCTCAAATGTATCATATCCGGCAATCCCCCAGAGGTAAAAATCTGGGGGTTTTTCATTATGCTTTCTAACGCCTCATAAGAACAGAGACCAAGCGGAAAACTGTGATTAATATCTTTTTAGAGTTGCTCATGCTCATCTTCTCTTTTGACAGTACGCCTAAATTTCTTTGCCAAAAAGTAGCCCGCCAGGAAAACAAAAGAAATGAACAAAACGGCGAGTATAAGACTAAAGCCATTGACGGGTGAAATCCAAATCCATTCATAATACCCTGTTGCCAGCCAATCTTTGCAATGCTCCAGCATTGGCTGGCTATTCCTCACATGAGCGTACTCTAAAATAGGGAGACTGACGATTTTAGTTCTCATAGGGGCTTCCAATAAATAGAAACGGATGTAAGTATAAATCAGGGATAAATAACCCAAACCGTTGCCCAGCAGCAGGGCTGCCCCCGGATTTTTGATATATTTTTGATAATAAGAGCCGACCCAGCCCCAATATACAATCATTAAGCCGGCGAACATCGCGGGGGCTGAGAATTGCCAATTCAGATACCGGGGAATGAAGTCCAGAGCAGGCCAAAAGCACCAGGAATAGTATAAAACAAAGGAAATGAGATAGGGAGGCAGGGCCAATAGGATCAGTTTAAAAATTACGGACTTTTTCATTTTCCTCATACCTTTCTCAAGGTGGTATTTGCCATTAATAAGGTTATCTACCATTAATAATCCGTTGCCGCTTTTTTTGCTGCCCCTAATTATAACAGATTTATCCAGCTTGTGCGGGAAGTTGTTGAAAATAAGATATATTTTTGTCGAAAATAATAGTTTTGCTAGAGGAAATTAATAATTGGAGCAGGTTAAAAAAAAGTTTTGGGGAATTAAACAATAATAGAGAGGGGGGAGCGCTTTGCTAAAAATAGCAATTTGCGATGATGATAAAGTTATTTGTCAGCAGCTGGAAAATATTATTAAGCAATATGAAAGCAGTAGTAAAATAATTCTTAATGTGGAAGTATTTTATTCCGGTACGTCTTTATACCAGACTATGGCGTTAGGCCATAATTTTGATCTCATTTTTTTGGATATTGAAATGGAGCTGCTCAGTGGTATTGACGTTGGGGCCAAGATTCGTCGGCAACTCAATAATCAAGTATTGCAAATTGTCTATATTTCCGGCCAAGAAAACTATGCCCTGGCCCTGTTTAGTACTCACCCTCTTGACTTCTTAATTAAGCCCCTAAAACCCCGGCAGGTGATTGAAAGCATAGAGTTAACCGCCTCCTTACTCCATGAGCTAAGAGGTTACTTTACCTATAAAATTGGTGGTGAGGTCAGAAGAATGTCCATAAAAGACATTATCTATTTTGAAAGCGGCAACCGTAAAATAAATATGTTTACTACCCACGGCATGTCAGCCTTTTACGGCAGGTTAGATGAAATCTATGAAGATTTAAAGAATTACCGTTTTTTATATATCCATAAATCTTATTTGGTCAATTATTATTTTGTGGAACTATTTAAATACGACGCCGTTGTGTTAACCGGCGGTCTTGACTTGCCCATTAGCCAAACCCGTCGCAAAATGATTCGGTCTGAATGCCTTAAATTTGGTCATAAGGGGTAATAAGCTACTGGCCTTATTTCCCTTCGTTTATGTGAAAGCCGCCCGTTTTGTGACAACTTTGAACCATGACTGGGGTATATTACTAACCTAGGCTGGATAAGTTATGAGTTTGTTATACTGCCCTTTTTTTACACTATGAAGCCTAAATGCCAATTTACAGCCGCTTATCCGGGCAATGCGCTTTAAAGTTGAGATAACAATAATACGCATTGAATATTCAAACAATATTTTGCATTATTGTATACATAAAAATATTTTTAAGGGAAGAATTGGGATGTGACCCTTCTGTGGGCTGGCCCATTATAATTAACTAGGTGAGCTATAGAAAACCCCCGGCGAAAGCTTTAATTGAAAAAACAAATAATTGAATTTTAACAAATTATTTAGGCAAAAAAGGGCTTGTGCAAAGAACCGAAATATGTTATATTGTATAAGAAAAGTGAATATACAATCAGTAAAGAGCCAAGGAACCGGGTGCGAATCCCGGACGGGGCAGCCACTGTAAGTAGGAGCCGCGCTTCACGGGCCACTGTAAATCTAAGGATAACGGGAAGGCGAAGCAAGGCGATGATGACAAGTCAGGATAAACTCTTTATGCAGTTCTCTGAGCCAGAAACCAAATTTGACTAGTATTGCTTATAGCCGTCAAACCCTTTGGTTTGGGCGGTTTTCTGTTTTGCCCCGTTTATTCTGAGTTTAAAGGCGCTAAAACAGCTCACAAAAATCGCCGGAGAGAACGATTCTCCGGCGGTTTTGTTGTATTAGGTAGGAAACACTCCTACTGCAAAACAATTTAATAGTATAAATAAGCTACTTTGTTGTGGAAAGTAAGCGAATTAGGGTAAAGCTTTACCTTTATTTGCTATTTTCCACTTTTTTTATTTTGTAAAACATTTTCCCTACCCGGACAAGGTTCTTTGTTGCCTGTATTTGCAACGCTCTTGCTCTATTTTGTCGACAGGCCGCCAGACCATCTGGCTGGCGGCGCATTTTAAACTTGTCTCAATAGTTGGCCGGAGGGCCGCCGGGAAGGGGTAAAATTAGGCTCTAACATGGCGTTAACCCGATTTTAGGCTGGGGACATAAGTATTAATATCCCCGGAGCACTACAGAGAAAGGAGGAGATGGCATTAATAAATTTAGTTGCCAGCAGAGACAGTTGCGCAAATAATTAATTAGGAAGAAGGAATTAACCGATGAAAAAGATAGGAGGAAGGAATTAACCGATGAAAAAGACACATAGGCTTTTAGGTGTAATCCTGGTTTTAATGCTCATGTTTTGCTTTTCCGCCGTTGCCTGGGCGGACGAGGCTACACCCTGGGATGGCGCCACAGACTTTAGCTGGTATAATACCACAGATACCAGCTTTGAAATTAAAGACGCTAAGGAGCTGGCGGGTTTAGCGGCCATTGTTAACGGTACGGCGGAGGGTATTGACCGTGATAATTTTGCGGGCAAAACTATCAAGCTAACCGCTAAAATTGACTTAGGCTCCCAGGCCTTTACGCCCATTGGCGCCACCCAAAGCAATGCTTTTGCCGGCGTTTTTGACGGCAACGGCCAGGAAATCACTAACCTTACTATAGGTAAGGCTACGAACGATTCAGCCCTATTTGGCTATAATAAAAACATGGTGAAAAACCTGGTTCTGGCCAGCGGCGACTTGGCGGATGCTATCGGCAACTACCGGGCAGCTTTGGTGGCCCGGAATTACGGCGTGGTACTCAACTGCGTAAATAAGATAACCGTAGCCAGCAGCGGCACATATACTGGCGGCTTAGTAGCTCAGAACCTCTCCGGCGCCTATATTGTTAACTGCGCCAATTTAGGCGACGTCGCTACCACAGCCAGCAGCTATGCTGGGGGCATTTGCGCCTATAATGGCAGAGGGAGTATTATCAGTTGTTATAATACCGGCGCTATAAGCAGCGGTAACGGCGGCGGCGGTATTGTGGGGAATAACCTGGGGGGAATTTTAAGTAACAGCTATAACTCCGGCGCTGTTGCCGGGACCAAGCTCTCCGGGGGCATAATCGGTAATATTACAAGCACCAATTGGGCCAACGCCACAGTAAGCAATAATTATTATCTGAAAACAGAGACTATCAATAGCGCCGTAAACCCTGTGGGCACCGCTGGTATTGAAGTGGCGGAAAACAAGGTTAAAGCCCTGGATGAGGCTACTCTGAAAGGCTCTGCCGCCACCCTGGGCGCTGCCTTTGCGGCGGATGATGGCGCTAGCCTTAATAACGGCTATCCGGTATTGACTTACCAAAAAACCGGTGTTTACCCGCCAGAGGAAGGCCAGGGGTTAGAGCTTACCGGCCTGAGTAAGGTTGAAAACGGCGCCCTGACTGTGACCTTAAACCAAACCTTGACCTATGGCCCTCTAGACCCAGAGGACTTTACTGCCACCATTACCCCGGCGGGGGGCAGCGCAAGTGATTTAGAAATCTGGGAGGTTAATAAACTAGGCGACAGTGCGGAGCTATACTTTGAACAGTTGCCCAACGGGGCAAAGGATGCGAGCTATACGGTAACAGTACAATATAAGGGCGGCCAGGTTTACAGCGGCGATTTTACCGTACCGGCTCTTCGTGTTGAAAGCATTGCCTCTTTTGACAACCCTACTTTAGATTTTGGCAAGCTCTTTAATGGGGCGGACCCATATACCAACACTCCTGGGTCCTTAACTGTTAACTTAAATGATACGCCCATTGTCGACCCTAATCCTACAGATTTTCAGGGCAGCTATGTGGTGGAGGTTAACGGCGAATTTGAAACCTTTGATTTAAATTTCACTAAAGTATCAATGGCGGATAAGGCGGCCACCCTTAGCTTTGAGCGGATTCCCCTGCCCTCGGAAAATCAAGATATTACAGTACGGGTTTCCTACCAGGGCGGTGACAGAAAGACTTTAACTACCACCTTGCCCGCTTCGAGAAATTGGAGCGATTATGTCAAAAAACCCGCTATAGGCGATGGCAGCCCTGATTCGCCCTACCAAATTGCCAGCGCTGAGGAGCTGGCTTGGTTTGCGGCTTTAACCAATGGCAAGCTTAAAGACGGCACAGCCCAAAACCTGCAGGCCTGCGCTAAATTAATTGACAACATTGCCTTAAACGATGTGACAAATTGGGAAAGTTGGCAGAAAGACGCCCAGGATATTAGAATATGGGAGCCTATTGGCTATACCACGTCAACTCCGGGCATTAACAATGCTTACCAGGGTACCTTTGACGGCCAAGGCTATACCGTCTCCGGTATGTATGTAGCCTGTGAGAGACAGTACGGCGGCGGCGCTGTGAGCTTTGTCAGCAATTTGGGAGGCACGGTAAAAAACCTCAAAATAGAGAAGTCCTATATTTATTCTAATGATAGTAGTACTGGCGGCATTGTGGCCAGAGGATATAACGGTACCATTCAAAACTGCGGCACTGACATGATTATAGAATCACTGCCTAAATATGGAAATTCCCAAATCGGTGGCATTGCTGGTGGTGTTAATTACCTAGACAAGAAGAACTTCCTAATTTCCGATTGTTACAGTTCCTCGATTATTAAGGGGCTGGGAGAAAACGTCACTGTCGGCGGCATTGTCGGTGCAATGAGCCCGCTGAATAGCAACCAACAATATACGGGCGGTTCTGTCAGCAACTGTTATTTCTCCGGCAGCGCTACAGCTACCGGCACTGGTGTGGCCAGCGGCATAATTGGTAGAAACAATATTATTACTGGTCCTGTTCTTAAAGATGAGGACGGCAATAACATACAGGAAGACGGCGTCAATGTATTTGGCTGTTACTATGCCTATTCCCTGGCTAATTGTTACAGCGTTGGCGCTGTCGCCGCCGCTAACCAGGATAATACAGTAGCTATAACCCCTAACTCTGGTTTGCCGGCCAATACCGAGTGGAGACATTATCGTCTCATCGGCGAGCTCAGCGACTATTTTAACAACAACTACTTTAAGGCCGCGGAGGAACTCAGCGATTCCCTCGGCATAAGCAAAACCGAGGCGGAATTAAAGGCCGGGGATATGCCTGTCCTATTAGGTAGCTCTTATACGACGCTGGCGGGAGTTAACGACGGCTACCCGGCCTTAAAATGGCAGGGTGAGGAACCGGGCGACGTTACTGCCGTGGCTGTGCCACTCTTTACCTTATCTAAGGGTGGTTTCTATAACCATATCATGGTGGAAATGAGCTGCGCCACAGAGGGAGCCGTCATCTATTACACCACTGATGGCAGCGTCCCCACAGTGCGCAACGGGGAAGAATACACCGAGGCTGTAGCCCTAGAGGGTACTATAAAGGCAGTGGCCTATAAGGATGGCATGTACCTTAGCGCCATTAACTCCGTATCCGCTGATACTGTGGGAAATCCTATTTTCTCCCCAGCGGGAAAAACCCTAAACGGCAATACTAAAATAACCATTACCTGCGGCACTGACGACGCTGTAATTTACTATACTACCGATGGCAGCGAACCGGTAATCTTTGGCGCGGACCGCAATGTTCTCAATATTTCGGCGAAAAAATATACCGGTAAATTTACCGTTGATAGCGCGACAACCGTAAAGGCTGTGGCCGTGGCCCCAGGTATGCTCATGAGCCAGGTTGTAACGGAAGAATATGATTTTGCCTGGTCCAGTGTAACTTTTGAACCGGATAAGGATAGCGACGGCGTTTATTTGCTTGGTAATTCCCGGGAGTTGGCCTGGTTTGGCGCTCTGGTTAACGGCGCCCTAGAGGGGGTAAGCCAGAATACTGGCGCCAAGGCCCGGCTGATTAGGGATATCGATATGGGGGCCTACGTTTGGACGCCTTTGGCCAATTTTACCGGTAATTTTGACGGCGCTAACCACAGCATTAAAAATCTGTATTTTGGCAAGGATAATATACAAAATAAATATGAGAACAAGGGCTTTGTTACTGCAAACGCCGGCACAGTGAAAAATCTTACCTTTACCGGCCAGGGGGTGGATTTAGCTATCGGCAACGTTGGTATGGTTGCTGTGACCAATAGCGGCACTATCTCCAACTGCCATAATGAGGTGGATATTTGCACCTTTGGCCGGCCCATCGGCGGTATTGCCGCCGTCAACAACGGTACCATTGAATTCTGTTCTAACAGCGGCGTTATTGCCGGTACAAAATTAGCTTATGTTACTAACGGTATGCTTACAAACGGCCAATCCAATACTATCGGCGGTATAGCGGGAAGAAACAGCGGCACTATCCGGGATTGCTATAATACCGGTAAAATAACCTGCGCTCCGGATATTGGCCAATATATGGGGCAAATTGCCGGGACAACGGGAGATAATTCTACCATTGAACGGTGCTATGCCTTGGGCAAGCTGGCCAACAGCGGTCGCAGAACGTCCAGCTCTAGCGACTGGGGCGGCTGGAGCGGTATCAACCCCTATAACGGCGGAGCTGTGGGCAATTATTGCGGCCTCTTAGCCGGGGGTATAAACGGAACTGAGGATATTGACAAAACCACAGCTAAGGTTACGGATAGTTACTTTATACCTGATCTTACCATAGCTGGGGAGGACCTTGAAGCTGTTGAGCTGGGCAATGATAACTTTAAAGCAGCCTTTTTTGATTTAGCCAGCCGGGCTTACGGCTTTGCCGGACGGCAAATTAACGCCGACGCTGCTAAACTCCTCAATAAGGATGCGGAATACCATGTGTTTTACGATGTTACCAACGATAAATACCTGGCCTTAGAGCTTTCCGGCGAGGGCGATGGCAGCAACGTGGTAATAGACGCTACCGATGAAACCGTACCCCACTTTACTGGGAAGGCAGGGAATTATCTCACTACCTATAGCGGGGAATATTACCTTTATAAAGTACCCGCTGCTACTAAGTCAGTAAAATTCAGCAACACGGAAAAATTACAGGATTACGCCACGGAAGCGGATCTTACAGATTTCCGAGCCACCGCTATTGATACTAAGAACAGCGCGGCTATGCTGGAACAGGTAAAATCCACCTGGCCTGATAGGTACGACGCCATTGCCGCGGCCCTGAAATATGTAGATACCGCAGCAGAGGAAGAAGAACCCATTACCGGCAAAGTGCGGGTAATCATTGAAAACACCACCTTTACCGAAGCCAGCCAATCCGCCGACGGCAAAACCGACCCGGCCTGGAGCGGTACCCTGGTAGATACGGAAATTGAACTTGACGAAACCACCACCATGATGAGCGCTATTGTAGCCGCGGCGGCTAAAGGCGGCGTAAATGGTGAAACAGTTACTCTTGCTGGTGTGGAACAAAATTACATTTCTGGCGTTAACGACCTGAAGGCCTTTGACGGTAAGGGCGCTCAATCCGGCTGGATGGGCACTATAAACGATTGGTTCACCAACGCGGGCTTTGTAGGCTTTACAGCTCAGAACGGCTACCTCCGCGACGGCGGGGTGATTAGGGTTATGTATACCAACGCTGACAATGGCGGCACGGACTTAGGCGGCTCCATTGAAGGGGATACTAACACTAAGCTGAAGGAATTGTCCTTTACCAACGCTACTTTAACCCCGGAATTTGACGGCGCTACCACTGAGTACACCCTGACCATGGACGAGGGCGCGGCCAATACGGCGATTTCCTTTACTGCGGCGAACAAGGTGTTCCAGGCCAGAGCCTATGTGGGCGAATTCCAGCCCAAGGAATGGGGTTATATCTCAGGCGACACCTTAAATGTTAAGGGCGGCGATACCATTTATGTTGGCGTTGGCAACGATAATTGGGAATCAATGCAGCAGGGCGCTAAGGAAACACGCTATGTAATTACAGTAGAAGGGTCAACCGAGCCGCCCGCGCCCACGGAATGCACTGTTACTTTTGATAGCCAGGGCGGCACTGATGTAGAAAAACAAGTTGTTAATAGCAACGCCAAGGTTGTTAAACCTCAAGATCCCACCAAGGACGGTTATATCTTTGCCGGTTGGTATCGGGAAGCGGCTTGTGAATCCTCCTGGAATTTTGACCTGGATGTTGTGACCGCAAACATGACCCTGTACGCTAAGTGGGACGAGGAGCCGGCGGCAAAACCCTATGAAGAAGCTTTAGCCGCCGCTCAGGGTTACATAAAGGCAGAGGTCCCCGATCCTAAAGTGGGCAGTACCAAAGGGGAATGGGCTGTAATAGCCCTGGCCAGAGCCAATGCGGCCAGCCAAGATTGGTCAAATAAATATTTGGCTAACCTGAAGGAATATGTGGCTGACAAAGACGGCAAACTCTCGGCGAATAAGTACCAGTATACTGAATACAGCCGCGTTGCTCTCGCGGTAACCGCCCTGGGCCTGGACGCCACGGCCTTTGCCGCGGGCAATGATAAGGTATACGATATAGTTAGCCCCTTAACTACCAAAGATGAGACTGGCACATACTATCCCCAGCATCAGGGCAATAATAGCATCGCCTTTGCTTTAATCGCCTTAGATAGCGCCAATTATTTGCCGGAGGCTAAGAATGTCAGGGCTGATTATATAGACGCTTTAAGGGCTAACCAATTAGAGGACGGAACCTGGCCTATTAGCGTGACCGGTAAAACCGGTAATACTGATACTACGTCAATGGTTGTCCAGTCCTTAGCGCCTTACTATAGAGACCAGGATAAATTTGCGGCCTTGGGAGCGGACACAACCTATGAACAACTGAAGGCTTTAGTGGATAAGGCCTTAGCAGCCCTTAAAGGTAAGGCTGACGCCAACGGTGATTTCGGCAGCGTGGAAGCGGCCAGTCAAATACTTGTGGCCCTTTGCTCCTTGGGTCTTGAACCCGAGGCTGACGGCTGGCAGGTTGTCACCAATGTACTGGGCTATCAACTAGATAACGGTGGCTTTAAACACACCCAGAGCGCTGGGAGTGCAAATCAAATGGCTACGGAACAGGCGTCCTATGCTCTAGTCGCCTATGACCGCTTTGTTAAAGGTGAAAATACTTTATATGATATGACTGACGTATTCACCTATACTTCCCCGGCGGCTGCGGTTATAGAAGCGATTAACGCCTTGCCCGCGGAAATAACCCTGGCTCACAAAGATGTGGTGGTACAGGCCAGAGAAGCCTACGACCAGCTGACAGATGCTCAAAAAACCCTGGTAAACGCCGCTACCCTCCAGAAGCTCACCGACGCTGAAGCAGCCATTGCCGCTTTAGAGGGCGATGGTGAAATCAAGGTATCATTCCGACTTATCGGCGATACTCTCCATAAAGACGGGGTGGTAGACCATGACAAATATATAACCTGGCTGCCTACTAAGACCTATAGCTTTGAGGCTGAAAAAGTAACGGTATATGACGTCTTTACTAAGGCCCTCACTGAAGCTGGACTGACCCAGGAGGGCGCTGACAAGAATTATGTGTCAGGCATTAAAGCGCCGGAAATCCTGGGTGGTTATTGGCTGGAAGAATTTAGCAACGGACCCATGTCCGGCTGGATGTATACGGTAAATGGCGAACACCCCGGAGTCGGCTTGAAAAATTGCCAGGTGAAAAACGGCGATGTTATTATATGGCACTATGTTGACGACTTTACCCAGGAAACGGCTTTTGGGGGCGGGGAAGAACCGCCGTATTTGAACCGCTGGCTAGAGGCTGAGGACATAGCGGTGGAAATTACCGGTACCAGAATGTTGATAAACGCCTTGCCTGGGGCGGAAGACATTACCTTAAATCACAAGGAAGCTGTCAACAAAGCTAGAGCCGCTTATGACGCATTGAGCGGAGAGCAAAAGGACTTGATTGACGCCGCTACCCTCCAGAAGCTCACCGACGCTGAAGCTAAAATAGCTGAACTGGAAAAAGAGGAACCCCAGCCGGATAAGCCGATTATAGACGTGTCAGTAATGAGCGACGTATCTACCCAAAACTGGTTCTATGAGGATGCTGCCTATGTCTTAGCTAAGGGTATAATGAAAGGCGCCTCAGAAACTACTTTTGAACCTAACTCTAACATTACCAGGGGTCAGTTCGTTACCATCTTAGGCCGTTGGGCTGGCGTAACCGATGCTGCGGCTGACAATCCCAGTGAAACTAGGTTCAGCGATGTTGAACCGGATAAATATTATGCCTCTCATGTGGCCTGGGCTGTGGAAAAAGGTATAACCCAAGGTACCGCCAGCAGTAGCTTTGAGCCAAAGGCCAATATAACCAGAGAGGATATGGCTACCATGATAGCCCGTTACGCCAAGGTTATGGCAATAGACTTGCCTGCTGGCGATAAGGACTTATTTGCTGATGACAGCGCGATAAGGGATTACGCCAAAGAAGCCGTTTACAGCATGAAGGCAGCTGGCATTTTGAGTGGTAAAGGCGATAACAAATTTGTGCCTAGAGACTTTGCTACCAGAGCGGAAGCAGCTAAGATTATTCATAAACTAATGGAACTGTAAAAGCATTGTTATGGTAGTAAATTAATTATTTGCTGAGCTTTTGCTGCCAACAATAGAGGACCCCGGCGATTAACAGTCGCCGGGGTCCTTTTATTTTGCTTGTTTGCGCTCAGTCTAATATAAGTTGACAAGGGTTTTTTGGTTTAAAAAATAGTTTAATCCAGGGGGCTGCTTTGTTTGCTTTCCTTCGACGCCGCCGAACTTAGTTTAGTATCAGGATAGTCCTTAGAAATAAGGCGGCTTCTTAAAAACAGGGTAAGCAAGGTAAATCTTACATGATTAAAGCGGTTGAGGTAGCAATTTCAACCATTTCCAACTATTTTCAGCCATTTCCAGCCAACGCATAATATAATAGGCCTATCTCTTGGCGCTATGCTGAACTTTGGACTGTAAAGTCAGGGGCGTTTTTATTAATATTGCCATAGCGTATTTTGGGTTTGTCGCATTGATTTTTTACCCAAAATAATGCGGTTTAGCGGCTTCATTTCTGTACAACGGTTGAAAATATAACAAAAAATTAAAGGTCAGCATTTTGATTTACCTATGTGTTTTTATGCAAAAAAATAATTCTCAAGATTTTTGAGTTTTAGGTGGTAATAAATTAACTTTGTATTGACGAAGTGTTATTTAGATGTTAAAATGATTGTCATAAGGAGTGTGTTTTCTTGTCTAAGTATTAATAATTATTAGATATTATGATTATTAATTAATAATTTGGGGGCGAAAAAATAAATAACCTGCTTAAATAATCTGATTACTACATATATAATGTAAAATTTAAGTTAATTTACATTTTTAATAAATGTAAATTTTATGTAAATTTAAAGAGGGTAAAAAGTGTAAAAACATATACTTTTTGATACTTACATATAATTATTATATTTCAGTATATTTTCTCGTTTG
>DXZC01000220.1 GCA_019415505.1 Peptococcaceae bacterium
TATAAGAGACAGTCTCAGCACTGAGGAATCTTGGAACGAGGATTATTATAAATTGGCCTATGAAGATGAACGCTTTGGCCTGCAAACTGATTGGTATGAGGATCCCTCCAATTGGTCAACCTTTAATGAGTTCTTCTCCCGTTATTTATCCTCCCCGGATCAGCGGCCCATTACCAGTCCTGAGGATAACGCGGTGGTAACCTCTCCGGCGGATTCAACTCCCCAGGGACTTTGGCAAATAGACGCTAATTCTGACATAGAACAAAAAGAGGGCGCGGAAATTAAATCCAAAACCTTTAATTCTATTATAGACCTTATTGGCGAGGATAGCGACTATAAGGACGCTTTTGCCAACGGTATTATGACCCATACCTTCCTTGACGTGCATGATTACCACCGCTATCATTTTCCCGTTAGCGGCGTAATTAAAGAGGTGCGCCTTATTCCCCAGGATGACGCTGTTGGCGGTTATGTAACCTGGGATGAGGAAAGTAAGAAATATGTACTTAACGCTGAAACCCCGGGCTGGCAAATGATAGAAACTAGGGGCTGCGTTATTGTTGAAACTGAAGAATATGGTTTGGTGGCTTTAATGCCTATTGGTATGTCCCAAGTTTCTTCGGTTAATTTTGAGGAGCAGGTGAAAGTTGGCGCCACGGTGGAAAAAGGTGATATGCTGGGCTATTTCCTCTTTGGCGGTTCAGACTTTATTATGATTTTCCAGGAACAGGCTGGTTTTACAATGACAGCCCCCACAGAGGAGGGCGGCGACTCTTATAGCCATTTACTGATGGGTGAGGAATATGGCAAGTTAGCTGGCAAGTAAAACTGGACGATTAATTGCGGCCCTTGGGCTAATTCCGCTTAAACTTGTAGCTGGATTTTATAGCCATTCCCTTCTTACAGTGGAACTTTATGATGCTATAATTAGTATATTTTTATTTAAATACAGTTTCTTTAATGCTAAAGCCGGAACAATTAGTTCCGGCTTTTAGTTATAGTTTTTATAAAGTTTCCCCCCTGGTAAAAATGCTTAAAAAACAAATTGCACCAGTATCATGTAAAGAACTGTGCCCCCCACTATGCTGAGGAGGTTATTGCGTTTCCAGAGATGCACCAAAACCACGGCAATGACAGCTATAGCCTCTGGTATACCATAGGGATAGGAGAGTACGGTTGTATTTTGTAGGCAGTATACTACTAATAAGGCGATAATGGCCGCGGGCAGCACTTTTCCCAAATACATTATATAGGCGGGGGGTTTTTTTTCGCCCGGGAAAAGAGAGAAGGGGATAACCCTAGTTAGAAGAATGGCCCCAGCTGCCACCAGCACGAAAAGGAGCATCTGAAAATTACTCAGCATGGTTTTTCCTCCTTTTCCCCTCTGGCCTCAATAGGGCGGCGGCAAAGGGTTATTGCTAACAGTATAACCAAGAGGGCCGGTATGAGAAAGGCGTCAGGCCCGAAAATAATTAGGCAGACAAAAGCCCCCATTAAACCAATTATGGCCGGTAAGCGATTGCTGGTTTCCTGCCACTGGTCCAGAGCGATAACAATGAACAGGGCCGTCATGACAAAATCTATGCCCGTGGTGTTAAAATGTATGAGGGAGCCAATAAGCCCTCCTAAGGTACAGCCAAGGACCCAATATGTCTGGTCTAAAATTGCTATGAGAAAATAGAATTTTTTTTCACTAATGCCTGCCGGCGGTTTAGCCGAGGTCAGCAAGGCGTAAGTTTCATCGGTGAGGGCGAATATCATATAGGCCTTGCGCCAACCCATATTTTTGAATTTATCAATCAGGGATAAGCCATAAAAGACATGACGGGCGTTAACCATAATTTCCATGATAAATACCTGGGCTAGGGTGATACCCGGCACCAACAGGTTAATAGCCACAAACTGGCCGGTGCCGGCAAACATGGTTAAAGCCATGAAAAAAGCCCAGACAAAGGAGTAGCCTTTACTGGTTAAGAGTATGCCAAAGGCCATGCCCATAAAGACATACCCTAAAAAAACTGGTATCGTATGGGGAAAGGCCGCTTTCAATGCGCTGTTATTTTTTGCCCCTTGGTCCACTGTATTCCTCCACAAATTCGGCGTTCAATCGCAATATTATAACAAGTTTTTCCAAAAATGGCAATAGCTCCTTGCAATTTGCGGACAGTGTGTTATAATATTAAAAAAATAGAGGGGAGCTCGAACCTATCGGGCTGAGAGGAAGCGAAACGGAGCTTCGACCCTGGAACCTGATGTGGATAATGCCACCGTAGGAACACCGCTTTCTAGGTATACCATATTAGGTATATCTTTTTTAATTTGGAAAGGTGAAATGATGAAAAACAGTATTTTCTGTCTCTTATACACATCTG
>DXZC01000221.1 GCA_019415505.1 Peptococcaceae bacterium
AGTAGACACAGCCTCCACTAAGGAGAAGCCTTTATTGGCCATGGAGTCCAAAATTAAATCTGTCAGTTGCTTGGCGTGGTATACTGTACCTCTGGCCACATAGGTGGCGCCAGCGGACTTCGCCAGCTCGCAGAGGTCAAAATTGCGTTCTACCATGCCATAGGGGGCGGTGGTAGCTTTCATGCCCGTGGGGGTAAGGGGAGAGTATTGGCCCCCTGTCATGCCGTAAATATTATTATTTACCACAATGGCGTTAAGTCCGATATTGCGGCGGGCAGCGTGAATAAGATGGTTGCCGCCAATGGCAGTAGCGTCGCCGTCGCCCATGACTACAAATACCTCTAACTCAGGATTTGCCAATTTCACGCCGGTAGCAAAAGCTAAAGCCCTGCCGTGGGTGGTGTGGAGAGTATTGAAATCCATATAAGTGGGCATACGGGAAGAACAGCCAATCCCGGATACAATTACGGTTTTGTCCTTATCTACTCCGGCCTTTTCTAAGGCCCGTTCAAAGGCGCTCAACACAATACCGTTACCGCAACCTGGGCACCAGATATGGGGCAACTTGTTATTTCTCAAATAATATTTGTCACTCATTTTGCCACCCCCTGCCAGGCTTCAATTATTTCCGCTGGCGTCATAATTTCGCCGTCAATTACATAGAGTCCGTTGACTTGGGCTTGGCCAGCTACTATTCTTTCCACTTCCCGGCCCAGTTGTCCGGCGTTCATCTCCGTAACCAGAATGTTTTTCACCTGGGGCAGCAGGGCCTTTAAGGGAGCTTCAGGGAAGGGCCAAATAGAGATGGGGCGGAAAAGCCCAACCTTATGGCCTTGGGAGCGCAGCATCTCTACCGCTTCTCTAGCGGCTCTGGCGCTGCCGCCATAGGATAGAATCAGGGAATCAGCGTCCTCGGTGTAGACTTCCTCCCATTCAACTATATCTTCCTTATTATCTTCAATCTTGTTGATTAAGCGCCAATTTAATTCCTCAACCTTTTCCGGCGCCATAGTGGAAAAGCCAGCTTGGTCATGGGTAAGGCCGGTAACATGATAGCGGTAACCCGTACCAAAGGGCGCTAAAACAGGTACGCCGTTTTCATCGGGAGCATAAGGCTGGTATTCCTCTGGAGGGCAATCCGGTTTTTTCCGGTCAAAGGTTGGCTCCTGGCGCATTGCGTCCAGGTCAATGGCTTCCCGCATATGGCCGACAACTTCGTCGGTTAGGAGAATTACCGGGGTCATGTATTTTTCGGCCAAAGCAACAGCCCTGGCTGCTAAACGAAAACATTCCGGCACGCTGCTGGGGGTGAGCACTATGGCGCCTCGGTCGCCATGGCTGCCGTACTTGGTTTGATATATTTCCCCCTGAGCGGGACTGGTGGGCAAACCGGTTGACGGTCCACCCCTTTGCACATTAATAATAACGCAGGGAATTTCCGTAATCGCCGCATAGCCAATGTTTTCCTGCTTCAGGGAAAACCCCGGCCCGGAAGTGGCGGTCAAAGCTTTAACGCCGGTAAGACTGGCCCCTATAGTCGCGGCCATACCGGCAATTTCATCTTCCATTTGTATGAATTTACCGCCGTATTTTGGTAATTCCTCGGCCATTATCTCAGCAATTTCCGTGGAGGGAGTAATGGGATAACCGGCGTAAAAGCGTACGCCGCCGTGGATAGCGCCTAAGGCGCAAGCCTCGTTACCTTGTAAAAGTTTAAGATTTGCCACAGGAGTCACCTTCTTTCAATTCGATAAATTCAATCGCAAAATCTGGGCAATGGAGTAGACATTGCTTGCAGTAAATGCAATTTTCGTTCCGTTCCATTATTGGTTTACCCAGTTGATCCCTGTCATAGACATTTTTAGGACATAAATCAATGCAAATGCCGCAGCCTTTGCAGAGGTTAAGGTCTATTTCCTTTTGCCACTCCGCCATTTTTCTCCTCCTCAATCCTTTTGTAAATATCCATATATGGCAAACCCAAAAGCTTACGCCAGGGCGCAGTTCTTTTGGGTTTAGCTTGTCTCTTAAGTTAGTGTTTGCCGCAGCCGCACTGGCATTGCCCTTCGTCGGGATGCTGGCGCGTTGCAGCCATGCTTAAATCGCACAGGAGCGCGTCCAAGTCTATGCCGTGGGCATTGGCTCCTTCTTCTAAAGTTTCAAAATGGGCAATGGCGCAGCCAAGGCAGCCCATGCCGTGGTTTTTAAAAACTTCAACGGTGTCGGGCCATTTTTCCACGATTTCACCGATGCTCATGTCTTTAGTTACCATAGTAACATAACCTCCTTGTTATTGAGAAGAACATTTTCAAATATAGTATTTATCTTATTTAATAAGTATATTCCCGAA
>DXZC01000222.1 GCA_019415505.1 Peptococcaceae bacterium
CGGAGATGTGTATAAGAGACAGCCCTACCGTAGAATAAAAGCACAACGGCAGAAAGCCCATATTCTATCCCTGCCAGACGTAGCTAAGAGCCTAGGTATACTTCTCTTCGCCACCTTAATCGGGTTTCTTTTTGCTCACCTGGGTTTCACTGACGCCAATATAATTACAGTATATATTCTCGGCGTTTTGGTAACTTCTATTTTTACCTCCCACCGCGTTTACAGCTTACTGGTTTCTGTTATCAGCGTGCTGCTATTTAACTTTTTTTTCACCGCCCCCCACCTCACCTTTTTAGCCTATGATAAAGGTTATCCCGTAACCTTTATCATAATGCTGGCAGCGGCTTTGATTACCGGCTCCCTAGCTACACGCTTAAAGAAGCACGCCAAACAAACAGCCCAGGCCGCTTTCCGCACAAAGGTTCTCTTTGATACCAATCAAATCTTACATAAAGCCAAGGGGCGTGAGGAGATAATAACCGCCACGGCCAAACAAATTATCAAGCTCTTGGGGCTGGACGTAGTAACCTACCTTACGGAAAAGGACCAATTAACTGAACCGCAAGTGTTTACCGCTGACGCCAGTAGGGAGACGAAACAATATATTACAGAGAATGAAAAAGCCGTGGCAGCCTGGGTATTAAAAAATAATAAGCACGCAGGCGCTACCACCAATACCCTCACTAAGTCAAAATGCCTGTATTTAGCTATTCGGGTTAATGATAACGTATATGGTGTGGTGGGTATTGCCATACAAGAACAAGCTCTTGATACCTTTGAGACCAGCATACTACTTTCTATACTAGGGGAATGTGCCTTAGCCCTAGAAAATGATAAAAATGCCCGGGAAAAAGAGGAGGCGGCAATACTAGCTAAGCATGAACAATTAAGAGCCAACCTATTGCGGGCCATTTCCCATGATTTGCGTACTCCCCTCACCTCTATATCGGGTAATGCCAGCAATCTTTTATCCAATAGCGGCAATTTTTCTGAAGCCATCAAACAACAGATTTACAAGGATATTTATGAGGACGCCCTCTGGCTGATTAATTTAGTGGAAAATTTATTAGCAGTAACCCGCATTGAAGAAGGTAAAATGAATTTAAGCTTAGCCACAGAGCTGATGGACGAGGTTATTACCGAGGCGCTGCGCCATGTCAACCGCAGCGGCGAACACCAAATAACTGTTGACCATAAAGATGAATTTATCCTGGCAAAAATAGACGCCAAATTAATAGTACAGGTAATTATTAATATTGTCGATAATGCAATTAAATACACCCCGCCTGGCTCGCAAATAAACATTGCGGTGGAAAAACAGGGAGCATATGTTGTGGTGAAAATAGCGGATAATGGTCCCGGTCTTTCCGCAGAAGCTAAAGACCGGGTGTTCGATATGTTTTACAGCGGCGCTAATAAAATTGCCGATAGTCGGCGCAGCCTGGGTCTGGGCCTGTCCTTATGCAAGTCCATAATAAAGGCCCATGGCGGTGAAATTTCCGTTGCTGATAATGTGCCACAGGGCACTGTATTCACTTTTACATTACCTGCTGGGGAGGTAAAGCTACATGAATAAACCCTTAATTTTAGTGGTGGAGGACGATGCGCCAGTACGAAACTTAATTACCACTACCCTACAGGCCCATGACTACAAATTTCTCACGGCCAATGCTGGGGAAGCAGCTATTTTAGAGGCTTCATCCCATAATCCCGATATTGTACTACTGGACCTCGGCTTGCCGGATATTGACGGTGTCGAAATTATTAAACGTATTCGCTTATGGTCCAATATGCCCATCATTGTACTGAGCGCCAGGAGTGAAGATACCGATAAAATTGCCGCTTTAGACGCCGGAGCTGACGACTATTTAACTAAGCCCTTCTCTGTGGAGGAATTATTAGCCCGGCTCAGGGTCACCCAGCGCCGCTTGGGTATAATGCAAAACCCCACGGGCAATAACGCCGCCATTTTTATTAACGGCGATTTACGGCTGGATTACGCCGCTGGCTGCGCCTATCTGAAAGAGCAGGAATTACATCTTACGCCCATTGAATATAAGCTCTTATGCTTGCTGGCTAAAAATATAGGCAAGGTTCTGACCCATAACTTCATAACCCAAAAAATTTGGGGGAGTAGCTGGGATAATGATATAGCCTCACTGCGTGTATTCATGGCCACCCTGCGCAAAAAGCTGGAATCAGAAGCGGACTCTCCCCAATATATTCAAACCCATATTGGCGTTGGCTATAGAATGTTGAAAGTGGAAAATTAAATTAATAAATAATCCCACCAGGGTTAAACCTCAAATAGCGGTTAAAAAATAGAGTTAAGCGCCATTAAGG
>DXZC01000223.1 GCA_019415505.1 Peptococcaceae bacterium
ATGCTCATGTCGTCTTATATCAGCCATGACACCTGCTTTTTGGCAACTCCGTTTGAAACGGCGCAGGGCACTATCTAAGCTTTCATTTTTACCAACTCGTACTTCGCTCAATTTTATCCCTCCCTCCGCTGCTACCAAAAATGATAGTGTGTTCAATACAGTGTACCAATACATTATAACAAAAATCTGGTATTTCGTCAATAATAATGTGCCATTTTTTAATTCAAATTCGGGACTATTCCCGGTCTTTACACAAAAAGCCCAAGTTTCTCCCCACCCAAAAGATGGAAATGGAGATGAAAGACCTCTTGTCCGCCATGCTCTTTACAGTTAGTGACTAGCCGGTAACCGTGCTCGCTTAAACCCTTGGCTTGGGCTATACGGGTTGCCTGCCAATGTATTTTCCCAATCAAGTCAATATCAGCCTGACACATATCGTCAATCGTGGCAATATGTTTTTTGGGAATGAGCAAAACATGAACTGGGGCCAAGGGATTAATATCCTCAAAGGCCAAGATATCATCGTCCTCATAAACCTTTTTGCTGGGTATTTCCCCGGCAATAATTTTACAAAAAATACAATCGCTCAACTTAATTCCTCCCCTTCCCTAGCATACAGTACGCCGGCCACATTTTCTGCCGCCTCTACCCTGATTATTTTACCAACCAGGTTGCGGCGCTTGCTCTGGAATTTAACTAAAATACAATTATCGGTATGGCCGCGGTAATAACCGCCGCTATCTTTATTTTCCACTAAAACCTCTAAAACCTGGCCCCTATATTTTTCCGCAAATTCCGCCTTCAAAGTCTCACCACAAGCTAAAAGTTCCTGCTGGCGTTGGTCCTTTAAGGCGCCGGGCACCCGGTTAGGAAAAATTGCCGCCTTGGTGCCGGGGCGGGGAGAATAGGGAAAAGCGTGAATAGAAGCAAAACGAGCTTGGGCTACAACGTCCATGGTGTTGGCAAAGGCCCCCTGGCTCTCACCGGGAAAGCCCACCATAATATCGGCGCTGATAGCAATATCCGGTATAGCTTCATACAAACGTTGGACTAGAGCCAAATAGTATTCTCGGCTATAATGCCGCCCCATAGCCTGGAGAATACCGTTATCACCGCTTTGCAAGGGTATGTGCAAAGCGCTACAAAAGCGTTTTTCCCCCGCCATTAATTCAACTATTTCGTCAGTTACCTCTTTCGGCTCCAAGGAGCCTAACCTCACACGCTCAATATCCTCGTTTTGTAAAATACCCTTTATTACCTTGGCTAAATTAGTATTGACGTTGAGATCCTTACCGTAAAACCCCGTGTGTATACCGGTGAGAACAATTTCTTTAAAGCCCTGCCGGGCCAAAGTCCGGGCCTCGTTCATAATATCCTCGTAAGGCCGGCTCACCACTGGTCCTCTCACATATGGCACAATGCAGTAAGTGCAAAATTGGTCGCAGCCATCCTCTATTTTTAGATAAGCCCGCACCCGACTAGTTTCTTTCTCCTTAACTCCGGCCTTGGGAAAATGATGGCGGCACAGTATATTGCTAACCTCCATCTGGGGCCGCTGTTTATTGCGTACATCCTCAATTAATTCTACCAGGTTTTCCTTCTCCCCATTGCCGGTTATCAAGTCAACCCCAGAAACATTTAAAAGCTCATGGCCAGCCCTTTGGCTATAGCAACCTGTTACCACCACTAAAGCGCCGGGATTCTCCTTCTGCAAATGCCTTATTACCCGACGGCTTTTGCTTTCCGCCATTTTGGTGACGCAGCAAGTATTAACGACAATAATATCCGCCTCCCTCTTGCTGCGGGCGATTTCATAACCGCGTTCCACAAAGTCACGGGCCAGGGCCTCGCTTTCATATTGATTAACTCGGCAACCCAAGGTTACCAGAGCCACCCTTTCAATTTTCAACGATACACCCCCAATCGCCTTTCTCATACATAATAGCCGCCAAAGCGCAAACGCCAGCTGTTTCCGTGCGCAGAATACGCGGCCCCAAGGTAACGGCTTTGCCGCCCCGGGCCATAACAGCCTGGGCCTCAGCGGTGGAAAAACCGCCCTCCGGCCCTATAACTATGGCAATGGTCTTACTGTCAACCTTTAATAATTCACTTTTCAGGCTGTGTTTTCCTTCCTTCTCGTAACAAAAAATAATAGCCGCCTCCGGGGGCAAATAAGCCAAAGCTGCTTGAAGTGAGTCCGCAACCTCTAACCGGGGAATTAAGCCCCTACCGCACTGTTCTGCCGCCGCGGCGGCAATCTTGGCGTAACGGGCGGCCTTGTCCGGGGCCTTATGCCTGTCTCT
>DXZC01000224.1 GCA_019415505.1 Peptococcaceae bacterium
ATGTAAAACAGCGGCGCTAACACGCCGTCTATGGTATTTTCTCCCATGGTCTCCACGGTGGCTTTGGTTATTTCTTCTTCGTTCAAATCTTTGGTATCACGTCCCACAACGTAGGAGAGCATTTTTCGGGCTTCTGGCAAATCGCCATTTTCTAGGGCCTGGAACACATAACCCGTTTCTTTTTTCAAAGAGCGCCAAGCTAAGGACGTGTATAGTAAATAGATAGTAATTAACCAATATAATATGGGCCAATGACCAGCCAGCCAAAGCACCAACCAGAGTAGGGCAGCTACTGTAGCGAGTACAGACGCCATAAAAAGGAAACCCATTAATCTTTTATTTGCCCCCCGGTAAAAAATCCGTTCATAGAAGGACACTAATTTACCGACCAAAATAATAGGGTGGGGCAGTTTTTTAGGATCCCCCAGGAAAAAGTCTAAAATAACGCTAACAAAAACTGGCATTTTATTTAACTCCTTCCTCTAGGAGCTCCATGATATATTCCATATCCAGGTGTTCTTTGGTATAAGCAGCGAGTTTTTTATATTGGCTCTCTTTATAGGCTACTGTATCCACCACTTCCCGTTGGGGTAATCCCTTGAGGCGACGGATATTATTGAGCCAAAAATTACGAAAATTATCGTTGTGGAAGATATTGTGTAAGTAGGAGCCGGCCCGCTGAAAATCATCGGTAGCAACCCCGTCCCACCTACCATCAATATTCCAGAGGGGTTTTACGCTGTCATCGTTTTTATCAGTGCGCCCTAAATGGATTTCATAGCCCTGAACCGCCATATCTTTAACAGCCGGGTGGAGTCCGCAAGCGTTTACCTGGCCAACCTCTTTTTGTTTTTGAAAATAAGTTGTGAGAGGCAGTAACCCCAACGCGGCTTTTTTGTACCCGGGCTTATAGTCAACGCCCTCCTCGTCAATAAGGGTTTCACCCATAATTTGATAGCCGCCGCAAATACCGAATATGGCGCCTGAAAAATTGCGTAATTTTTCAGCTATACCTCTTTCTTCAAGATACTCTAAGTCGCCAATGGTGCTTTTAGTGCCGGGAATAATTATGCCGTCGTACTTGTCTAAAGATGAGAATTCATCAATAAAATCTATATTAACGTCTTCCTCATATTGAAATACTTCCATATCCGTGTGGTTGGAAATATAGGGCAATCTCACGATACCCAAGTTTAAGCTGTTTGCGCTGTTAGCCGCGTGTTGGAATTTAATACTCAGGGAGTCCTCGCCCTCAATTTGAATATCCTTAAAATAGGGCAGCACCCCGACAACTTTTACGCCGGTGTATTCCTCAATCCACTTAACGCCGTCCTCAAATAGGGAAATATCGCCGCGGAATTTGTTGAAAATTATGCCCTTTATCATTTCCCGGTCTTTTCCTACCAGCTCTAAAGTGCCGACAACAGAAGCGAAAGAACCGCCTTTGTTGATATCCACAACGAGAATTACCGGCACATTGGCCTCCCGGGCAATACGCATATTGACAATTTCCCGGTCGTTAAGATTAACCTCAGCGGGACTGCCCGCTCCCTCAATAACGATAACGTCATAATTATCCTCTATTATTTTTAACCCCTTTTTCGCAGCCTCTAACCCCTTAGTTAAGGTAAAATTCTCGTGATAATCCTTGCCTGGCAGGGTTTTATGGACTTGGCCAAAGAGCACTATTTCCGAGCCGCAGTCTTTTTGCGGTTTTAAAAGTATAGGGTTCATGTAGGTCTCCGGACGAATACCCGCGGCCTCCGCCTGTACCCCCTGAGCCCGGCCAATCTCCCCACCGTCCCAGGTTACATAGGAATTATTGGACATGTTTTGACTTTTATAAGGACAGGTTTTGTAGCCCATATCTGCAAAGATGCGGCAAAGCGCCGTAGCTATGTAGCTTTTGCCAGCATCGCTAGTACACCCCTGAATCATTATACCCTTCATACCTTACCTCCCACTCTCAAACTTGTATTGTAGCAATAAAAAAAGCCGTCCAGGTAGGACGGTTTGCAGCACACAAAAATGCCTCAAGGCTCTACCCAGGAGTAAAATCCAAAACGGCAGGTCTACCGACTTAACATCATTCTACTAAGACTCCTTCCCATTTCCTTAGAAACAGTGGATAACGTCTGTTCGTCCGTAACACGGTTGCTGGGACAGTACGGGAATAAACCCGTTTTCCTATTATGCAAAAATGCACCGTTTAGTTATTTTAAATTACAATCATTATAGAACAATCCCTCAAGAATTACAAGTATAACTGTCTCTTATACACATCTGACGCTGC
>DXZC01000225.1 GCA_019415505.1 Peptococcaceae bacterium
GGTCAATACCGTCGCTCTTTTTAAATTCCGCCACTAAATAATTAATAATTTTTTGGTCAAAATCATCGCCGCCTAAAAGGTTATTACCATTGGTGGCTTTCACCTCGAAAACGCCGTCGCCTAATTCTAAAATGGAAACGTCGAAGGTACCGCCGCCCAAGTCAAAAACGAGAACAGTGTGGTCGTCGCCTTTATCCAAGCCATAGGACAAAGCGGCCGCGGTAGGCTCGTTAATAATGCGCAATACTTCTAAACCGGCAATTTTGCCAGCGTCCTTGGTGGCCTGGCGTTGACTATCGGAAAAGTAAGCGGGAACTGTAATAACAGCTTTATCCACAGGGGAACCGAGATAGGCTTCAGCGTCAGACTTGAGCTTTTGCAAAACCATAGCGGAAATTTCCTGGGGGGTATAATTCTTATCGCCAATATGAACTTTATAATCCTTACCCATATGGCGTTTTATAGACATTACAGTTTTATCGGGATTAGTTACAGCCTGTCTTTTGGCCACGGCCCCCACCAGGCGTTCGCCATTGTTGGAAAAAGCCACCACCGAAGGAGTGGTTCTGGCGCCCTCAGCATTGGGAATAATTACGGCTTCGCCGCCTTCCATAACGGCAACACAGGAATTTGTGGTACCTAAGTCAATACCAATAATTTTACTCATATTTTTTACCTCCGTGTTTTCAATTAAGATTATGTAAATAATTTGTTTTCTATTCTCAGCCCCTCAAGAGCGGTAGTAAGAGCCGGCTAAACTAAGGCGCCCAGTCCTTTTTACTTTAGTAAAGACCGGGCCAAATTTCGCCTGCCCTATTATTTTGCCACCTTTACCATGGCGGGACGCAACAACCTCTCGTGGAACATATAGCCGGGCTGCAATACCTCAATAATGGTATTACTGGCGCAGCCCTCCTTGGCTTCCTGGGCAATGGCGTCGTGAACATTGGGGTCAAATTCCTCACCCTCAACACCCACTAATACCAAGCCGCTGGCGATTAAAATATCCAGCATTTGTTTTTGTACCATTTTCACGCCCTGGTAAAGGGGGTCGTCTTGGCCGTGGACTAAAGCCCGTTCAAAATTATCTAAAACAGGCAACAGCTCGGTTAAAAGGTTACCTGCGGCGCCAACCCGTAAATCTTCCTTTTCCTTTAAGGTACGTTTGCGAAAATTTTCAAACTCAGCCTGGTGCCGCTGTAGGGTTTCGGTTAATTCCGTCTTTTCCCCGGTCAGCGCTTCATTAGCTTGTTTTAGTTCCTCGTTTTCCGCAATAAGGGCTTCATTTTCCTCAGTGAGAAATTCCGCCAGGGTTTTTTCCTCTCCCCCGGCGCTGTCCCCTGCCGCAGCTTCCGGGGTATTAATTTCTTTTTCCGCTTTATCGTTGGTCACTTTTTACCTCCATTGCTTTTTTCATCCTGCAATACCTGGGATAGCTTTTCCGCAACCTCCTTAATTAAGGAAGCGCTCCGCGCGTATTCCATGCGAGTAGGGCCTAAAATGCCAATGGAGCCCATAGTATTGCCATTAATTGTGTAAGTGCAGGTTACCATGGAGCACTGGTTAATCTGTCCATGGGACAATTCCTCGCCAATGGCAAAGCTAGCGCCGTTGCCGGTTCTTCCCTGCAATAATTCTTTTAAAATATCCTCGTTAGTTAAAAACGAAAGGATATCTTTAACTTTTTCAATATCCTGAAATTCAGGATGATTCAATATATTTAAAGTGCCTTCCAGGATTACCTTTTCCTCACCGCTGCTTCTAACAGCGTCGCTGAGCATTTCCAAAATACCGTTAACAATATCCATTTCCTGGCTCAGTTCGCCGGAAAGTTCCCTTAACAGGGTATTATTTACGTCCTCTATTGAACGGCCCTTCAACCTCTGTAAAATGGCGGCGCTAATTTCCTCCAGCCTTTTTTTGGTTACGGGAACCGGGAAATCTATGGTACGGTGATGCACCAGGCCAACGTCGGTTACAATAATCAATACCGCCTGAAACGGGCTCAAGGGGACAATCTGCAATTGTTCCAAAGTCCCCGTGCTCTTAGTCGGCGTCATAATCATCGTGATATAGCGGGACATATCCGACAATACTTTACAAGTATCGTTTAATAGATGGTCCAGCTTGGTTAGGTGTTCGAGAAAAAAGGAATCCAACATTTCCTTCTCACCAGGCACCAAGCTACTATCGCCCATTAAAAAATCAACATAGTAGCGATAGCCTTTTTGCGAGGGCACCCGCCCGGAGGAGGTGTGGGGCTGTTCAATCAAGCCCAT
>DXZC01000226.1 GCA_019415505.1 Peptococcaceae bacterium
CAATTATACTGATAAAAAGCGGGTACAAACGGTGGCATTTCGCTAAAATCCAGATTCTCAAATTGTTAAATTCAGCATCTCTAATTTAATAAGCTAAAACCGCCGCCCCTTAGCCGCTTACTTCCCCTAACTGATAACGCTGTAAACCTCGGTTTTCTACTTATCTTACAACTGACCTTGCCCCGCCCTCCCTTGCCAACTGCCCCAAGTTTTGCTATACTTTACCATTATGGATAGAAAAAATTTAGATACTAAAAATCTGGTTACCAAAAATATTCTCCAGAAAATAGACCAATATCTCCAGGGAAAAATCAGCGCCGAGGACTTTTCCTATGACTTCCCCGTGGCCTATTCCCTGCACGCCAAAATTCTGGATAAGGTCAATCCCCCCCTCTCCCGCTTGCTGGAAACGGAGTTAATACCCTTATGCCGTAAATACGACCCCTATGATTTTTACAATATCCCCGGCGAAAAATGCGTTGCGGAAGAGGAATTTAAAGAGCAAGTCCTGGCCATATATGCCCAAGCGAACCAATTAAATTAACTTAGCAAGGGCGTTGCTAGCAATAATTCTTTAGTTGGGATAAACCTGCAAAGTCGAAGAACCCCAAACAAAATCTAAGAACCCCAAATAGCCAAAACCGCGGCCACAAATTAGGGGTAAACTAATTAGCCAACCATAAAAGCCCAGCTAAACATAACCGTGGCCTAGTATTGCCCCTAAATACTATTGGAGCAAGGTCATAAGCGAGAGAAAAATACCCCAAAAAACCTAACTTTAACAGCACCCCATAAACCAGTAAATGGAAGATATTGATTTTACTAACTATGCGATGTTGGCAAAAGTCCACAAAAGTAAAGAGAGAAACCTTAAATTAGGTTTTTCTCTTTTCGGTTTATCCCCACTAGTCAAAGGAAGCTTGTTTTGCTGCCATGTAGGCAAAAATCAAGCGATTATGAAGGAGCATACTTTGTAACATAGACCGGCAAGTAAAAAAATATATTCTTAAAATGCCAATAATTTTCTTGTGGCCCCCAAATTCTCAGGATCTGAAAAATGGGCAAACCGCCGCTACCAGAAACTAGGGTAAATTAATTAGTCAACTGGAGAACTTGCAGAAAATTAAGGCATAGCAAAAGCACCCAAGGCGGAAAATCAACTGGAATCCGGCAAGAACAGGGATAATATCCCTACCAGAGCAATGGAAACGCCAAAAATCATATACTTCTGAAAGAGCTACGCCGCGGCGGTGTCGCCGAAAATAAAAAGCCTTGACCAAGAGCAGAAATTCATCTCTTGGCCAAGGCTTTTACTTTAATTTATAACTCCACATTTGAGCATCGTCCCCTTGGTATATTGTTACTCATCTCTTTAGAACCACCAGGATTATAAATAGTCTCACACTGTCATTCTGTGCCGTTTAGACCGCCGGGATTATGAATAGTCAGGCGTTGTCACTCCGCGCCGTCAAAAGGTCGCAAAGTGCGGAAAAAATGTTTAGCGAGTCCTAATCGCCTCTCTTACCTGAGCCACTTCACCGTGGAACGAGGGGCAAAAAATTGCCCCAAAAATTAACATGCAGCCCCCAAGTTAAATACTCAGGGGCTGCATATCACAGTCCAGGGCGGACATTAAATACTAGCTACTCTTAAAGGCCTGGGATTTTTCGGCGTCAAGCAAGTACCCTTATCTCTTATCATCACCACAAACCTTGGCAATAGCCGCGATTTCAAATTCCAAAAGAGAACAATCTCTCCCTTGTAAAACTACCGTCCCCTGGTTTTTCTCAACCACAATACCGTGGAGTCCTCCAACGGTAATAACCTCCGTATTGACTTTCAGGGAATTAACCAGGTTAGCCAGGTGTTTTTTTCTTTTTTGCTGCGGCCGAACCAAAAGAAAATAAATGATTGCCACCAGGCATATAACATAAAACACTAAAATCATTCTTCGTCCCTCTCTTCCTCCGATAATGTCATATCGTATTTTTTATAATTCTTGAGCGATTTCAGGAAGGAAGATACCATGAAGACAGTCAACACCAAAATGGGCAGCGCGCAAACAATAACCGAAGTCTGCAAAGCGCTTAAACCGCCGGACTGTAACAAGGCGAAGGCAACGGCTGCCATCAAAGCGCCCCAAAAGATTTTCAAAGAATTGGGCGAGGCTTTTTGAGGGTCATCCTT
>DXZC01000227.1 GCA_019415505.1 Peptococcaceae bacterium
GTATAATCAGCGTAACACTGTGAAATGCTGTAATTTTGACAAAATTGGCAGCTCAGATTGCAGCCATATGAGCCCAGGGTTAAAATCGTATTTTCTGGATAATAGCGGTTAAAGGGCTTTTTTGTCATAGGATCCACAGCCAAAGAGGTAATCTTGCCGTAGCTTTGGGCTATAAGGGCGCCGTCAATATTGGCCCGGGCCCGGCAAAAGCCCTTTTGTCCTGGGGACAACAAACAATTATGCGGGCAAAGAAGGCAGCGCACCTTTTCTCCCTCCTGCCGCTGATAAGCTGCTACCTTAATGTCATATTTTTTACTCATAGCGCATCACTTCAAACCTTTGGAGTTTTATTTTTTTATAAAATGGTATACCGGCCTTTTCCCGGGCTATTTTTATTTGTTCCTCAGCTGTATTCACTCCCTCTAAATTGGGTAATAATACCCCTCGTTTGCCATTACAGGAAACAACTACGCCATACTGCTGGGGATTCAAATCTTCTACTCCCTCAATTTCTTCCAGGGGGCCGATAATATCTACAGATACCTGTAAACTGTTGATTTCGCCGGGAGTAATAGGGGAGAATCGTAAATCTTTGGTACCGGCAGCTATAGCGTTATTAACTATTTCTGCCGCTAAATTAGGCTGGGTAGCGGTAAGTGTGCCGATACAGCCTCGCAAATCCCCCGCCTTTTTAAAGCAGACAAAGGCGCCGCCGGATTCTGTGAGAAACTCCCTGGGCAGATTGGAGGGTATAGGCAGCTCCTTGCCACAGTCCAAGTAATGGGCTAAGGCCATGCGGGCCAGGGCTAAAGCAGGGGCCTCCTGGTGGATTAAGGCGGACAAATCCTGTTGCCTTTGCTGTAAATACTTGGCTAAATAGTTTTCTTCCGCGGGTTCACCTTGTTCTACCCGGGCAATAAGATAGCCCACGCCAAATGGTCCTTCGTGGGACAGTACCTCCGCTTTCATGGTATAACCACTGAGCGTACCGCACAGTATTTGTATGCTGTAAAGACCGCACTGGGCCGCTTGCTCCTCCAAGGCTGGGTCGAGGTTAAGAATACCATAAATATCACCTTTTTGCAGGAGATTTTCTATCATTGCCTCAAAGATGGGCCCTTGGGGGTCAAACCCGTAGGGGCCGTCCTCTTTTAATTTATGGGACATATCGCCGCTGGCGATTACCACCACTTTTTTATCACTCTCAGCTATTGCCTCGGCAATGGCCTCGCCCATGAGATAGTGCTCCTGGGGGCCTCGGGCAGTTAACCCCAGAGGTATAAGCTTATAATTGCTATAAAAGTGATTGATAAAGTAGAGCGGCACAATAATGCCGTGGTCTAAATCATAGGTGAAGCCATAACGCTTTAACATACTAAGGGGCACAGAACCGGATTTAAGGCTTTTGACGCTAGCCCTTTTTTTGATTAGCTCAATCAAGTCTAAATCCGTGTCAAAGCCTAAAAGTATCTTTTTATTGCCGAACTGAGCTAAATCCCCGCTGCACCGGGAATTTTCATTAATATAAAAGCAGTGGTTAAAGCAGGGCGCATGGGGGGAGGTAATAATTATCGTATCTGGCTGAAGTCTGGCGATTTCTTGGCCTATGGTGGCAAACGCCGTTAGAGTTTTTTGACCCAGCCTCGCTTCTTCTCCTCCTACCTCCGGTACGAGGATAGGCGGGTGGGGTAAGATGAATCTACCCATAATCTTGCCCATATTATTCTTCCTCCTCGAAAATTTTGTCTATATCCAAGGTTTCATCGTAAATAAGCTCGTACAGGTCAGCTACGCCTTCTTTTATTTCCTGGCGCGACCAGCCGGCTTCTGCCAGGTCGGCTGGGTCCATAGTTGCCAAAAGATTATAAAAATCCAAGCCTATTTGTATATTCTCCACCAAGGGATAATTTTCCACACAGCGAAATAGTAAATTTTCCGCTTCATCTATTTGTTTATTTGCCACCATGCCTTTTAAAATAGCCGGTAAAACATCGTCATTACTGATAGAATCAGTGGGTTCTGGTATCTCAATTTTGGCGCTGCGGTCATGTAGGCCACGTAAGCCGTCGGTCAAAATCGTCAGTTGCCGCAAAAACCAGTCTTGGCTAGGATCCATAGAATTCTCCTCGTAGTTTATTTTATCATTATTATAACACAACTGCTGGAG
>DXZC01000228.1 GCA_019415505.1 Peptococcaceae bacterium
CGTCCACACTGTTTAAGAAGGTCTGGGCGTTGGTATAGTTTTCCGTAACAATAGCCTCGCTATGGCCGGAGCCATGCTCCCTAATGTGCTGCATAGCGCTGGGCAAATCGTCGACAATGGCCACGGCTAAAACCAGGTCTAAATATTCTTGGTCCCAATCCTCGGCAGAGGCGGCTAATGCCTCAGGCCACAGGCTACAGGTTCGTTTACATCCCCGGATTTCCACCGGCTTTTCTTGAAATTTCTTTTGCAGTAAGGGGAAGAAATCCTTGGCCACATCTTTATGCACCAGCAGGGTTTCTAAAGCGTTGCACACAGCCGGCCGCTGAGTTTTGGCGTTAAAGACAATATCCGCTCCCATGGCCAAATCCGCAAATTTATCAATATAGACATGACAGTTCCCCACGCCGGTTTCAATAGCGGGTATAGCGGAATTTTGCACTACAAACTGAATAAGTCCCCCTCCGCCCCGGGGAATAACTACGTCCACATATTGGCGCAGCTGTAAAAGACAACCTACCGCGGCCCGATCGGTAGATTCTACCAACTGAATACCAGCCTCAGGAATACCGGTGTTAACCAGAGCCTGGCGCAAAATACCGGTAACGCATTTATTGGATTCAAAGGCTTCACTGCCGCCCTTTAGTATTAAGGCATTACCTGTTTTTAGAGCTAAGCCGGCGGCGTCGGCAGTTACATTAGGCCGAGCTTCATAAATTATAGCTACTACGCCCAAAGGAACGCGCTTTTTACCGATTTCTAAACCATTAGGTCGCCGCCACATGGCGATAGTTTCACCAATGGGATCGGGTAGTTTAATTAAATCCTCCAACCCGGCGGCCATACCTTCAATGCGCTCAGGGTTGAGCATTAGCCGGTCTAAAAGAGCTTTTGATAAACCCTTTGCCGCGCCGGCCTGTAAATCCAGGGCATTGGCCGCTAAAATCTTAGCCTGTTCCTGGCGTAAAAGATCGGCCATAGCTTGGAGGGCCCGGTTTTTAGTGTTCGTGTCCAGAGCGCCAATCTGGGGCGACACTTCCTTAGCCTTTTTACCCAAGGCTACCACATATTCTTGTAGCTCATTTTTATATTCTGCCATATTTATCAATCCTTTATCACTAAATTATCGCAATGTATCAGTTCGTAAATATCATTGTCAGCACTACATTTTTTACCTACTACCGCCGCTGCTTCCTTGGCTTCATAATTGGCAATGCCCCTAGCTATTTCTCTGCCCCTTTTATCTAAAACAGCAATTACATCGCCGCAGCCAAACCGTCCCTTTACTTCGACAATACCTACGGGCAAGAGACTTTTGCCCTTGCGTAAGGCGGCTATAGCCCCATCGTCAGCTATAACTCCCCCTTCCACCGAGCTGCCATGGGCTAACCAACGGTCTTTATGACGAAAACCGTGTTTATGCGGGTAAAAAATAGTACACCAGTCATCGCCCCGAAAGATGTTACGCAGCTGTTCGACGTCTTTACCATCAGTAATCAAGAGGGGAATACCACTGTCGCCAGCTATTTTGGCGGCGTCCACCTTGGAACGCATACCGCCGCTGCCCAGTTCCGTGCCTACGCCCCCGGCTATGGACTTAATTTCCTCGTTTATCTCATGGACCTCTTTTATCAGGGTGGCCTGGGGGTTATGCCGGGGATCGTCAGTATAGAGCCCGGCAATATCCGAAAGCAGCACCACCAAATCGGCGTCAATTAACCCACCGACCATAGCGCTTAAGGTATCATTCTCACCAAATTTAATTTCATCAAAGGCCACGGAATCATTCTCATTGATTATGGGCACGATTCTATCTTGAATAAGTATATTTAAAGTATTTCTAGCATTTAAATAGCGGCGGCGGTCGGCAATATCATCCCTAGTCAGCAAAATCTGCCCCACGCCAATGCCGCAGGGGGAAAAAAAGGTATCATACATTGTCATCAACTTGGATTGACCAACCGCGGCGGAGGCTTGCTTTTCCGGTATAGCTTGGGGCTTTTTTTGCAAGCCTAAGTCCCCCCAGCCCAGACCGATGGCTCCAGAGGATACCAGGATGATATCTTTACCGTCCTGATGTAAATCTGACCACAAGGCTACCAGTTGATGAATAACGCCGCCGTCAAAACCGCCCTGGTCTGACA
>DXZC01000229.1 GCA_019415505.1 Peptococcaceae bacterium
ATTGTAGGCAGTTCAGAACCGGCCTTTGGCATAATTTTATCCTTAATTTTCCTCGGTGAATATATTTCCCTGCCCCAATGGCTGGGAGCGGGAGCCATTTTAGCCTCAATTTTCATTATTCAAATTTCCTCCAGCCGGGAGGAGCAAACCCAGGAGAACCCCAATCCCACCAACACCTGCCAGTAACCAAGCAGCTAACAAAACCGCCCCATATGATATGCGACCCCAATTTTTAACTTTGGGGGTACATCTCATATGGCAGCGGTTTTTCAGTTTCCGGCCGACTTTCCCCTCTATGCCCTCGCTGCCCCAGATTTCCACAGCTCCCTACCACCTGCCACAACTTTCCCCGATTACCCCAGTTCCCGCTGGGCTCCACGGTTTCCACAACCCCCGCCAACTGTCCCCGCTCTTCCGCCATTTCCCCCGGTCCTACACGATTCTCCACACTCTCAACGTTCCTACACGGCTTTCCACGAGCCTCGTCACCTGTCCCCGACTCCCCCGACTTTCCACAACACTCCACCACTGTCCACAGACCCGCCAACTTTCCATGCTCTCCCCGGCTCTCCATACTCTGCACCACTTTTCACCGCCACAAAGCGCCTATAATATCACCAATTGCCCCGCGCGTCTCACCATAAAACGCCCTGTCGCGATACTTGCAAACGCCCCACGATGTCTGCAATTCTATTTTATGGGCGATAAACCCGTTTACCGGCTTATTTCCCTGTGTTTAATATCCTCCTGATATGGTTTGAGCCTAACGGGCCCGCGCACTTACACATCAGGACTTTTTTTCGGGTCGTCATCGCTTAAACTTAATTAAACCACATCACTATCCCGTGGTTTTCTAGATACAAAAAGGGAACCGCCACAGCGGTTCCCTTAAAAATACCGTAATATCTAACTTCAACAACGCCACCCTAACAAGGCCCAAGGCACATAATTGGACGGTCATTGCCACGCCCCTGACCGGGACAATACTAAAATACTAGTCAAATACTATATACGTCCCTCTCCAGCTGTCCCCGACTCTCCGCCATTTTTCCAGTCTCTCCACGGTTCCCCGCTCTCCACGACTATATACTAAAAGGCGGATAAACAGACCAAGCCAACAAGACAGACCCAACAAATTTAGTGGCCTGCCCCAAGCAACGCCAATTTATCGGCTCACAGCTTACGGTCAAATTCGGCCGCGAACCGCTCTAAAGCAGCTGCTATGCCGTCCTGGGTCGCCGGGGCGGTAACGTAATCAGCAACAGCCTGTACTTCAGCGGCAGCGTCCCCCATAGCCACAGCTATCTGGGCGGCGCTGAGCATTGCCAGATCATTTTCACCGTCCCCAAAGGCCATAACCTCGGACCAATCCAAGGCAAAGTGCTTTAAAATAGCCTCAATACCCTTGGTCTTGCCGCCGCTCTGGGGAATCAGATCCACAAAATCTTGGCTCCAGCGCACGGTTTTGGCAGACTGCAAATCCCTATTTAAGTCCTGGGCGACATCTTCATCACAATAAACCTGTAATTGCAGGATTTCCCGCTGGGCAATATCCGTCAGATCTCCCTGGGGCGGCAAAGCGCTGGCGATTCCCTTTTGGGCCTGCTCAAAGTCATCTGTATGATAGTTTATATACATACGCCGCTTCTCAGACACTATACACGGAGCGTTATAGCTGCTAAAGTAGGTTTCTAAATCCTGGGGGGACAAGGTGTTGGCCAGCAGGTCCTGTTCCCCGGCATAAACATACTGGCCGTTGAGTGAGGCCACAGCGTCAAAGCTCACAGCTCCCAGAAAATCATTGGCTTCCATTTCCAGCCGGTGCCGGCCGGTAGCGGCGCAAATCAAAATCCCCGCCTCCCGCAACTGGGCAATAGCCTTTTGGGCGGACAGGGGAATTTCACCCGGGGGATAAGCCACCAGAGTACCGTCCATATCAAAAAAAACCGCTTTAATCATCTCTCCACCACCTTATATAAGGGTAAAAGACAAGGCGCCAGACCTTGTCTTTTACGTTATTGTCAGATTAAACTCTTATTTTCGGGAATACCCTTGCTCCCAGGTTTTATTCCACAATACCGGAAACAACGCCGGAACCAACGGTTCTGCCGCCTTCACGA
>DXZC01000023.1 GCA_019415505.1 Peptococcaceae bacterium
GTGAGGAACAAGACTTATTTTAATAATATTAAAAATTGGAGGTTACGGTGGGCAGAATAGGCATGATTTTCCAAGAAGCCAGAACGGAACAGGGTTTTACCCTGGGTGAAGTGGCTGAAGCCTTAAATATAGATGTGCGTTTTATTTTTGATTTAGAAGATGAGGACTACGACGATATGCCAGGTAAAACCTTTGTTATTGGTTACGCAAAGTCCTATGCCAAGTTCTTAGGACTTAACTCTAGACGCATAACAGAGGAGATTGCCAAAGAAATAGGCTATGAAGATATAGTGCCAATTACAGAGGGACTGGAACGTGAGCTGTTTGACGACCCTAATTCTCTAAATCGTCGTAAAGACATTGAAAATTTTAAAAAGCGCTCCCAAAGGAACCGGCGCTATATGGTAGGTATATTCTTGCTTTTGGGTTTGTTAGCCCTGTTCTCTTTTTTAGGCACGAGATTGTGGATATGAATGGAGATAATGTGCGTTATAAAATAGCTTTATGCAGCTTAGGCTGTGCCAAAAACTTAGTGGATAGTGAAAGAATTTTGTCTATTCTGAAGAATCTGGGTTATTGTATAACAGAGGATTTTTCTGAAGCTAATGTTATAATTGTTAATACTTGCGGTTTTATAGAAGCGGCTAAAAAAGAAAGCATAGACGCTATTTTAGAATATGCTCAGTATAAAGACGACAAGTGCCAGGTATTGGCGGTAACAGGCTGCCTGGTGCAAAAGTATCAGGTAGAATTGGCTAGAGAAATACCAGAGGTTGATATTTGGTTGGGCTCTCTGGATTTTGAGGCGATTGGCGAAAAAATAAATGAGCTGCTGCCCCATAAACCCCTGGTAAGCCAGGAAAATTATCAATATTCTAGACAGCTAACTACGCCGAGACACTGGGCTTATTTAAAAATAGCGGAAGGCTGCGATAATACTTGTACCTTTTGTACTATTCCGCAAATGAGAGGGCCTTACAAAAGCCGCAGCCAGGATAGCATATTATCAGAAGTTAAAGAGCTTATTGCCCAGGGCGTTGCAGAAGTAAATATTTTAGCACAGGATACGACAGTTTATGGCAAGGATATTTACGGTAAGCCTGCCCTCAAGGAGCTCCTTCGGGCTATGGTGAAAGAGGATTTACAGCGTATTCGCTTGCTCTACAGCTATCCCCAGCGCATAGATAGGGAGCTTTTAGAGCTAATCTCAAAAGAGGAAAAAATTTGTACTTATCTGGATATTCCCATGCAACATTCAGAGGACCGTATTCTCAAAGCTATGGGACGTCCGGAAAGAAAAGAAAAACTGAGAAAGCTGCTCCAAGAAATACGGGATGTAGACGCTAATTTTGTCATTCGTACAACTTTTATAGTGGGCTTTCCCGGTGAGACAGAATCTGATTTTTTACAGCTTTGCGACTTTGTGCGTGAGGCGAATTTGGATTGGGTCGGTGTTTTCACTTACTCTCAGGAAGAGGATACCGCGGCGGCGGCTTTACCGGAGCAGGTGCCCGAAGAGGTTAAGGCGCGGCGCTACGATTATTTAATGTCCCTTTTGAGCCGTTGTTCAGCGCAAGTGTTGGAAAAGTGGCGGGGAAAGATAGTTTCCGTGGTTATTGAAGGAAAAATAGACCCCCACGCTGAATATTTTAAAGGGTATAATTATTATGGCAGAACCACGTTTCAGGCGCCAGATGTGGATGGACTCACTTATATTAAAAGCAATAGAGACCTAAACCCCGGCGATGAAATAAAAGTTACTGTAGTTTCTACTGATGTATATGATTTAATGGGAGAAGAAATATGACAAAACAAAGTAAATTGCAAAATTTGAAATTACCCTTTGGCCTTAATTTACCAAACGCCATTACTTTGGTACGTATTCTCATGATACCGCTGATTATGCTATTTTTACTTTTGGATATTCCCGGCGGAAACATGATTGCCACGGTAATATTTTTGGTGGCTAGCTGTACCGATGGTTTAGACGGCCATTATGCCAGATCCTTTAATATGGTCACGACCTTAGGTAAATTTTTGGACCCTCTAGCGGATAAGCTTTTAATTATTGCTACTTTAAGCTGTCTAGTATCTCTGGAACGGGTGGGAGTTGTCGCCGTTATCATAATTATAGCCAGAGAGCTTATGGTTACAGGCTTGCGGGCCATAGCCGCTGACGCCGGCGTGGTCATAGCTGCTTCTTATTTTGGTAAGGTAAAAACTGTTAGCCAAATTATTGCTGTAACCTATGTATTATTAGCTGGTACTATTACAGTGTTCCCGCTCTGGATAGGTACTGTATTGATCTGGGTATCTGTAGTGTTCACCTTACTTTCCGGCTATGATTATTTTGTAAAATGCAAAGGTCTATTAAAATGAAAGAAAATAATTCTCTTACCGCGGAATTAGAAAATTTTGTGGCCGCTGTAAGCGGTGAGCTTTTAAAGAAAAACTATACAATAGCCACAGCCGAGTCTTGTACCGGCGGTTTGGTAGCTAAATCCTTAACGGATCAACCTGGCATATCTCAAATTTTTAGCTATGGGTTGGTGACATACAGTAATGAGGCTAAGATGAAGCTGCTCAAGGTAAAACAGGAAACTTTGGCTACAGTTGGGGCTGTAAGTAAAGAGACTGCTAGGGAAATGGCTGCTGGGCTAAAGGAACTGTCAGGAGCTGACTTTGCCTTGGGTATCACCGGTATAGCCGGGCCAGACGGCGGCAGCCAGGATAAGCCTGTAGGCTTAGTATACATTGGTTTGGAATTTCCCGGTGGTAACGCTGTGGGAAAATATATATTTAAAGGCGACAGGGATGCGGTGCGTAAACAAACAACTGAGGCCGCATTGAGTATGGTTGCCGATGTTTTAAGAAAATTGTAAAGTTGAATGGAGAAAATAATGGATAGCAATAGTAAAAAAGAAGCTTTAGAAGCAGCCATGAGCCAAATTGAAAAACAGTTTGGCAAAGGCGCTATTATGCGGATGGGTGATGCCGCAAAAATGAACATAGAAGTCATTCCCACTGGAATATTGGCGTTAGATGTGGCTCTAGGGGCTGGAGGCGTTCCCAGGGGGAGAATTATAGAGGTTTTTGGTCCTGAATCTTCCGGGAAAACAACTATTGCCCTGCATATAGTTGCTGAAGCACAAAAAATGGGAGGAACCGCCGCCTTTATTGATGCTGAACACGCCTTGGATCCCCAGTATGCCTCTAAATTGGGCGTTAATATTAATGATTTGCTAATTTCCCAGCCAGACATGGGGGAACAGGCTTTAGAAATAGTAGAGGCTTTAGTGCGTAGTAATTCAGTGGATATTATAGTCGTGGACTCCGTAGCTGCCCTGGTACCCAGAGCCGAACTAGAGGGTGAAATGGGGGATAGCCACATGGGGGTTCAAGCCCGTTTGATGTCTCAGGCATTACGCAAGCTTACCGCTATAGTTGGCAAAACCAACTGCACTGTTATTTTTATTAATCAAATACGTGATAAAATCGGTGTTGTTTATGGAAATCCGGAAACCACTACTGGCGGACGGGCCTTAAAGTTTTATTCTTCCCTGCGGATAGATATCAGAAAAAGTGAGGCCATTAAGTCTGGCTCAGAAATTATTGGTAACCGCACAAAGGCAAAAATTGTCAAAAATAAAATTGCTCCTCCATTTAAGATAGCGGAATTTGATATGATTTACGGTGAAGGGGTATCTAAAGTAGGTAGTCTTTTAGACGTTGCCGTTGATTTAAAGATAATTGATAAAAGCGGGGCTTGGTTCTCCTATAATGGAGAGCGTATTGGCCAAGGCCGAGAAAATGCTAAGAAGTATTTAAAAGAAAACTCGGCAATGTATCAAGAGGTAGAAGCCAAAGTTATTTCCGGATTGAAGAAAGAGGATATATCCTCCTTTGGCACAGAAAGCGATGATAAAGCAGCCAAAGATGAGGCAACGGAATAATGTCCGGCAAAGGTAAGGACAGTCTGCCCAGTCCAGTCAAATACAGTCTTTGGTTACTAAATTATGGACCTAAGAGTAGGAAGAAAATGTATGAAGCCTTGAAAAAAAAGGGTTACGATGATGAGATAGCCACAAGCACCATAAGTTCTTTAGAAGCTTGGGGCTATCTTGATGATTCCAATTATAAGGAAAATTTGATTAATAAAAGAAAACGCAATAACCCTAAAGGCCGCTCATTTGTGCGCCAGGAGCTGTTTAATAACGGAGTGGAGAACTTAGACGACCTAGATGAATTATATTCTGATGCTGAGGAGAGGGAAATAATTGATAAATTGTTGAATCAATGGGAAAGAAAAGCCCCCCTTTGTCGGGAGAATAAAGATAAATATTTTATGCGTTTGGCCAGGCGGGGCTTTGCTAAAAATAATATATTAGCAGTCATGGAAAAACGTCGAAACGATATAGAAATCTTTTCTTGACAATTACCAGAAAACTATATAAAATTATAGTAACGAAGTTTTTTCAGCTGATTATCAGCTTTAGTGATATATTTGTAGTAGTTTCATGAAAGAATTGGGATAATTTTAATTAATTATTTTAATTTAATATGTTTTATGGGGTATTTCCCTGATTTTTTCTGAAATGCCGTATATCACCATTCGCTAAAACAGCAGAAGAAGCCAAGTTATACTTGGCTTTTACTTTTTTATGGAGGGATTTTAAATAATGGATAATCTATTGATATTCATCATCGGTCTGGTGATAGTAGCGCTTTTGGGTTTTTTTATCGGCTATTTCATCAGAAAACGTATAGCGGAGGCCAAGATATCCTCTGCCGAGGAAGCAACTAAGAAGATTTTAGAGGACGCTTATAAAGAAGCTGACGCCAAGAAGCGGGAAGCGTTAGTGGAAGCTAAAGAAGAAATTCTCAAAATGAAGAACGAGAGTGAAAAGGAAGCCAAAGAGAGAAGAAACGAAGTAACCAAGCTTGAACACAGGGTCTTGCAAAAAGAAGAAAACTTGGACAAAAAGATGGAAAATCTGGAACATAAGGAAAACCATCTGAGCAAGAAGGAGCAGCAAATCCAAAATAAAATGGAAGAGGTTGCCTCCCTGGAAAGCAAAAAACAAGAGGAGCTAGAAAAAATTAGCGGTCTTACTGTTGACGATGCTAAAGAAATCCTTTTAGCCGGCGTTGAAGAGGAAGTAAAGTATGACGCTGCTATGATGATTAAAGAAATTGAAACCGAAGCTAAGGAAAACGCGGAAAAAACAGCTCGTGAAATCGTAGCACAGGCCATTCAGAGAGTTGCGGCGGATCACGCTTCCGAAACAACTGTTTCCGTTGTGGTTTTACCCAATGATGAAATGAAAGGCCGCATTATTGGTAGGGAAGGGCGCAATATTCGCACCTTGGAAACGCTAACAGGTATTGACTTAATCATTGACGATACACCTGAAGCAGTGATTATTTCTGGTTTTGACCCGGTTCGCCGGGAAGTGGCCCGTATTGCTTTGGAAAAACTTATTCAAGACGGCCGCATCCATCCTGCCCGCATTGAGGAAATGGTGGAAAAGGCCCAGAAGGAAGTTGACCATAAAATTAAGGAAGAGGGGGAACAGGCTACCTTTAACGTGGGAGTCCATGGTATTCACCCGGAACTTATTAAGACCTTAGGCCGTTTGCGGTATCGTACCAGCTATGGCCAGAATGTACTCAAGCATTCAATAGAAGTGGCCCATTTAGCCGGCGTTATGGCTGGAGAATTGGGATTGGATATTACTTTAGCTAAGCGGGCGGGTCTGCTCCACGATCTTGGTAAAGCTATTGACCGGGAAATGGAGGGTCAGCATGCGGCCCTGGGAGCTGACTTAGCCAAAAAGTATGGCGAAAGCAAAAAGGTGGTTAACGCCATTGCCGCGCACCACGGCGATACTGAACCCATTACCGTAGAGGCGGTTCTTATTCAAGCGGCTGACGCCGTATCCGCGGCTCGTCCCGGCGCCAGGAGAGAAACCCTGGAAACTTATATTAAACGCTTGGAACAGCTGGAAGAAATTGCCGAGTCCTTTAGCGGTGTAGAAAAAAGTTTCGCTATACAAGCTGGCCGGGAAGTTCGCATCATAGTTAAGCCTGATAAAGTTGATGATGTGATGTCCTACAGCTTAGCCCGGGATATAGTTAAACGCATATCCACGGAGATGGAATATCCTGGTCAAATTAAAGTTGTAGTCATTCGGGAAACCAGGGCTGTGGACTACGCTAAATAACGATAAACCACTAAACCGGCAAAGGTTTCTTTGTCGGTTTAAGTTGTATGTAAGGTGAGGAAGTGACTGCGTGCCGATTCAGGATAATAAAGAAATCACAAGCTATGTGGATCTTTTTGTTTCCGTTATCATCTGTTTTCCTGAGATAACGACGATTAAATATGATAGGGAGAGCGATAAAATAACCTTTAATTTCGTCATAAAAAATTATGAGCATGATGATATTGAAGGTTCCCTTGAAACGCTAAAAAAAGCGCTGGCTGTTTATTTCCGCCAGAAGCATTATATTAGAACACCAAATTTTGTCCTTGAGGCGCAAATTTTAGGTGACCATGCCGTGCTGAAATGCCTGAGGGATATGTCTACCATAACAAGGGAGGAAATATCCTTTATTGTAGAACTGTTCCGAGTTAAATTTTCTGATTGTTTAGTTACCGAGGTAGTTGACCGGGAAGAGGAGGGTAACTATCACTGGTCAGGGTTGGAGATCGACGAGGCCAGCGAAGGTAAAAATGCCATAAAGCAGTCGGAAGATAAGGCGGGCAATAAAATTTTAGTTTGCCGGGAAGCGGGAAAAGTTTTAGTCTTTATTAATTCCTAATTGAGGTCATCTATGCGTATACTATTTATTGGAGATATTGTAGGAAGCCCCGGCCGGGGAGTCCTGGAAAACAACCTGTCGCTGATTGAAGAAAGAGAGAAGATTGATTTTACTATCGCCAACGGTGAAAACTCTTCCGGCGGTTTTGGCATGAATCGCAAGGGCTATGACGCTTTAAGCGCCAGTGGCGTAGACGCCTTTACTATGGGTAATCATACTTTTGACAATAAGAAAATAATGGACTTTATTGACAGTCCTAATATCGTGCGTCCCATAAATTTACCGGAGGATACGCTAGGCTCCGGTATACGTTCAATTACAACCAAGGATGGTAAAGTAGTAACTATTATTAACGCCTTGGGCCAGGTTTTTACCAATCAGCCTGTGTCATGTCCCTTTAAGAGTATAGACGGGGCGTTAAAAAGGCGTTCTTTAGAAGCGGAAATCATAATTGTTGATTTCCATGCAGACGCCACATCGGAAAAGGTTTGCTTAGGCCACTATTTAGATGGCCGGGTATCAGCTGTTTTAGGTACTCATACCCACATACAAACTGCCGATGAGAAAATTCTACCCCGTGGCGCCGCTTATATTACCGACGTGGGTATGACCGGTGCCTATGATTCTAGCTTAGGTATGGATAAGTCAGCGGCGGTGACCCGTTTTGTTTCCGGGGAGAATGTTCGGCTTTTTCCCGCAGTAGGAGAACGGCAAATCAATGCAGTAGTGGTGGAAACTGACGATTTAACTAATAAAGCTAAAAGCATTAAACGTCTAAACCAAATTTATCCAGGAGAATTTTAACCCCTAGCAGGAAAAAGACCTTGAGCAACGAAATAACGAAATAAACAAATCGGGAGGTAAAGATGATGCAGAGAACAAATATAAATAAAACAATCATACCTGCCGTAGAGGAGTTAATATGCCTTTAAATCATTGTGGGAGCCTGAGTGAACCGGGCTCTCTTTCTTTACGGATAGATGGCCATTGTGATACCGTCACCGCCCTAAAAAATCAAAAAGCGAAGCATATTGATTTAGAAAATATAGAGCGTTTTGTCGATTTACAATTTTTTGCTCTTTATATAAAAAACGAATCCGACACTGACCAAGCTGTGGCGGAGAATAATAAATATTACGATTATTACAGTCAGCTACTGCAAAAATATAAAAAAATTAAGCCCATATTAACTAAAGCCGACTTAAATAATATTGGTTTAGGGGAGGTTGGCTCCCTTTTAGCTATTGAGAATTCAGAACCGCTATCTGAGGATAGTGAAGCTTTAAGTCGTCTGGTGGCTAAGGGGTATCGCTCCTTTGGCATCACCTGGAGCAACGATAATTCCTTGGCTGGCGGCGCCAACACTGATACCGGCTTAAAAAAATTGGGTAAAGATGTTCTAAAAGCCATGAACCATTGCCCTGTAGTTGTCGATTTAGCCCACATGAACCGCCAAAGTTTTTTTGATTCCCTTGATATTTTAGAAAAATCTCCGGCCGTAACTCATAGCTGTTGTTACAGCCTATGTCACCATAAACGCAACCTCGCTGATGATGCTCTAAAGTCTTTAACCGAGGCTGACGGCATTTTAGGCATTACCTTGGTGCGTAGCTTTTTGCAAGATGATAACTTGGCTACCTTGGACCGGGTGATAGACCATATAATTTACGCTGCTAACATAATGGGTCTGGATAAAGTTGCCTTGGGTTCAGACTTTGACGGCACTGATTTACCTTTGGATATACAAAACCAAGCTGATTTAGATAATCTGTGGCAATTAATGAAATCAAGAAGCTTTACAGACCAGGAAATAGCGTTGGTGCGGGGCGGCAACTGGCAGCGTTTTTTGGCAAAGACCTTGGGCGACGGTGCTGATTATGAAATATGATCTTCACGTTCATAGCAAATATTCAGACGGCAGCTTTACCCTATCTGAACTATGCCAGTTGGCTAAGGAAAGTGGTATAGATGGTTTTGCTTTAACTGATCACGATACAGTAGCAGGCTGGCGGGAGATCCCCTTTGTTGCCGCAAAATACGCTATAACTATTATACCCTCTGTGGAAATTAGTACGGAATATGCTGAGCGGGATGTACATATCTTAGCTTATGGTTTGGGTGAATCTAAGCCCCATATCGACAGATTGCTTTCCCGGCTTTACGCGTCACGGGTAAATAGAGTGAAAGAAATGGTGGCCAAGCTAAATGACTTAGGTTTGGCAATAACTGCCACAGATGTTTTTCGAGAAGCCGCCGGCGGCTCCCCAGGCCGCCCACATGTTGCCAAGGTTTTGATAAAAAACGGCTACGTTGATTCACTATACCAGGCCTTTAACCGATATTTGGGCCGAGGCTGCCCAGGCTATGTGCCCCGGGAAAAATTGACGCCCCGTCAGTGTGTGGAGATTATCCGGTCTGATAAGGGACTGCCGGTTTTGGCCCACCCCGGCCTAGATGAGGCTTATCGCCTGGTGCCTCAGTTAGTTGAGGACGGAATTTGGGGCTTGGAAGCGTACCACAGTTCACACAGTCCAGGGCAAGAAATAAAATTTAAGGCTCTGGCGGAGAAATATAATCTGCAAATTACTGGCGGTTCTGATTTTCATAGCTGCGACGATGGTAAACATGGGAATATTGGCAGTAAATTTATAGTTACCAATAGTATAGATGAGTTTTTCGCAAAACAGGGAGGTACAGATAATGTGGAAAGAGTTTAGAGTGGCAGTATCGTTTTTAACAACCTTGCCGCTTAAATATAAAGGTGAGTGGGACGAAAAGACCTTTTCCCGCGCTTCAATTTTTTATCCCTTAGTTGGGGTTATCATTGGTTTGATTACCGTAGCAGTAATGTATTTAATTAGTTTAACCGACTATGTGCATATAGCTGCCTTCACTGGTCTTTTAATTTCTATAGTTCTGAGCGGCGGTTTACATTTAGATGGTTTTATGGATATGTGCGATGGTTTACTGGCCTCTCGCGGCCCGGAACGGGCCTTGGAAATAATGAAGGACAGCCGGGTGGGTTCTTTTTCTGTGATAGGAGTTATCCTCTTACTCTTGGCTAAGTTCCTGTTATATGACGCTCTAATGGTCAATGCAGCTTTTATTTTTGCGGTATTGGCAGCCCTTACTTTTTCCCGTTTTATCCTCATCTGTTGCCTGCTTCTTTTTCCTTGCGCCAGGCAGGAGGGACTGGGCGTGACTGTAAAGAAATATGTATCTAAAGCCGCATTAGTTTTTGGCGGCATCGTTATGTTAGTAATTATTGCTTTGAGCCGTCAATGGGCTTTACTAATTGCCTTTATTTTAGCCTTGGCTCTGATGTTAGCTTTGACCCAAAGTATAAATAGATTTTTAAATGGTATAACTGGCGATATTATGGGGGCAATGGCAGAAATAGGGGAAGCGGTGTTCCTCTTTATCTACCTGATTTATGCCTGGTTTTTAGGATTTATATTGTAAATTTTTCCCCCCTTGGTAAGAAAAATATTTACGATTTCACTATTCAAAATCAATAAACTATGTTATGATATAATGTAATATATTCAACTTATGGAGGAAATGTGGAGATGGATAAGTTTGCCAAAGAGGGCCTTACTTTTGATGATGTGTTGCTGATTCCCGCTGCTTCGGAAATAATCCCGAAAGATGCGGAATTAAAGACGCGCCTTACCAAAAACATAGAGCTGAACATACCTATTATGAGTGCTGGTATGGATACGGTAACGGAAAGTCACATGGCTATTGCTATGGCAAGAGAAGGCGGTATTGGTATTATTCATAAAAATATGACCATAGAAGAGCAGGCTATAGAAGTTGACCGGGTAAAACGCTCGGAAAACGGGGTTATTATAGATCCTATATGTCTAGGACCGGATAAAAGCTTGCAAGACGCCCTAACTTTAATGGAAAGATACCGTATATCCGGTGTGCCTATTACCGTTGATGGTATTTTAGTTGGTATTCTTACCAATCGTGATTTACGTTTTGAAACAGACTTCACCAAGCCTATATCCGCCTTGATGACTAAGGATAATCTTATTACTGCTCCGGTGGGTACAAGCTTAGAAAAAGCCAAGGAAATATTAGGTAACTATAAGGTGGAAAAGTTACCCATAGTTGATGACAAAGGGGCTTTAAAAGGTCTTATTACGATTAAAGACATACAAAAGGCGCGGAAATATCCTAATGCAGCCAAGGACAGTAAGGGTCGGCTTTTGGTAGGCGCTGCTGTGGGTATTGCAGCTAACACCTTAGAACGGGTAGCTGCTTTAAGTGATGCTTCTGTCGATGTGATTGTCGTGGATACCGCCCACGGCCATTCCCGCGGTGTACTCCAGATGGTGGAAAAAATAAAATCTACTTATCCGGAACTCCAAATTATCGGCGGTAATGTTGCCACCGCTGCTGCCACAGAGGCCCTTATAGCTGCTGGAGCTGATGCTGTTAAGGTTGGTATTGGACCTGGCTCTATTTGTACTACCAGAGTAATTGCTGGTATTGGCGTACCTCAAGTAACCGCTATATATGACTGTGCCATGGCGGCGGAGAAATATGATGTACCGGTTATCGCTGACGGCGGTATAAAATACTCCGGTGAAATTGGCAAGGCGATAGCTGCTGGAGCAAGCACTATCATGATGGGCAGTTTGTTGGCTGGTACCGAGGAAAGCCCTGGCGATGTGGAAATATACCAGGGGCGTAGCTTCAAAGTTTACCGCGGCATGGGTTCTATCTCAGCCATGAAGGAAGGAAGCAAGGACCGTTACTTCCAGGATACTGATAATGCTAAAAAACTAGTTGCCGAGGGTATAGAAGGCCGAGTACCTTATAAGGGCCCTGTCAGTGATACCATCTTCCAGTTAGTTGGCGGTTTAAGAGCTTGTATGGGTTATTGTGGTACCAGAACTATCCCGGAATTGCAAAAGAACGGACAGTTTGTGCGTATAACCAACGCTGGGTTAATTGAAAGTCATCCCCATGACGTGCAGGTAACTAAGGAGGCGCCCAACTATCGCATTTAATATGTGAAGAGGTTCTTTCATGAAAAAATTACTGGAAAAGATACGGATTCTAAATACCTTAATCCAAAAAAACGACGCCCAAGCCTTAAATTTTGGCGATTTGGCGAAAGTAGTTGGCAGATGTATAGAATCTAACACATATATAATAAGTAATGCAGGCTATCTTTTGGGTCATTCCATGGAGGATACTCAAATATGCGCCACTATGACGAATATAATAAAAAGGGGCGGCCTGTTTCCCCAGGCTTACAATGCTGATATCTTATCTAAAGCTGAAACCGAAGTTAATATAGAGCGTCAGGGCATTTGTACCTTTTATCAGGATACAAAGTGTCAGGTAGGTAATAAGTTTTCCACCATTGTACCAATTATCGGTGGGGGACAGCGCTGGGGAACTCTGGTTCTCTCAAAACTCAGTGAATTTTCCGATGATGATATTGTCTTAGCGGAATACTGTGCAACCTTGGTCGGTATGGAAATAATTCGTTCCAAAACAGCGGAAATAGCCAAAAACGCCAGGGAAAAGGAAGCTGTAGCTATTGCTACCAAGGCCTTATCTTATTCGGAAATTGAAGCTTTACTCTATCTCTTTAAAAATTTTTTGTATGGCGAGGGCATTGTGAATGCCAGTAAAATAGCTAAAGAAGCTGATATAACCCGCTCAGTTATAGTGAGCGCGCTGCGTAAGTTAGAGAGCGCCGGGGTTATAGAGGCTTGTTCCCTGGGTGTTAAAGGGACGCACATAAAAATTATTAACGACCATCTTACAACGGAACTCAACGAAGTTCGTAAAAGTAAAATAAATAAGAATGTTTAAGGGGGAATTTAAGTGCTTTTTAGAGAATGTGCAGGTGGAATTGTATTTAACGAGGATAAGGTTTTTCTTATCCGCAATGAAAAGGGTGAGTGGGTGTTTCCCAAAGGCGTTATAAAGCAGGGTAAAACCTCTGCTGGCGTGGCAGTTGAAAGAGTAAAAATTGAGGCTGGTATAGACGCTGAAATTTTAAGCGCTGTAGGTGAAACCAATTATGAATTCTATTCTATCACCCGTAATGCCCCGGTATGCAACCGTATTGTGTGGTTCTTAATGAAGGCGAATGATGATAAATTTGAGATTAACAGCGCCGATGAAAAAATCGCGGAAGGCGGTTACTATAATATAATAGACGCTTTTGATAAAGTTACATATAGCCAGGATAAATCCCTTTTAAATATTGCATATCGTAAATTAAAGGAGCTTTAATTTACCCATAGGGCCTTGACAATTCCTTGCCAAATTGATATACTAATTCTCGTTGGTACGCCAGATTTTTATGCGGCAGCGGAATCGGGACGTAGCGCAGTTTGGTAGCGCACCTGATTTGGGATCAGGAGGCCGCAGGTTCAAATCCTGTCGTCCCGACCAGTATTATCACCAAAGAAGTAACATAGGGGTGTCGCCAAGTGGCAAGGCAACGGTTTCTGGGTCCGTTATTCGTTGGTTCGAATCCAGCCACCCCTGCCAGCAAAGCACCTGCTAAACGTATTGTTTAGCAGGTGCTTTTTGTGTACTTGGCATGGAGGCAATCTTTAGAGGTAAAGTCCCAGGTTTGCCCTAGTAGTGGGAAAGATGATTATTACGCAGATGACAAAGGAGTAAATATAAGCAACTACTAGAGATGCAGGAGAAGGCAAGATTTTATTCTTGGCAACCTAATATTTTCTATTTAGCGGAGATATTCCCATATATTAAAAAACATAGCGTTCTTTTTCTTGTGGCCGCTAGCTATACCGAACGAGATATCGCTGACTATTTTGGTGAAACGAATGAAAAGCCTTTAGGAAAAACGTAAACTGATTTTTTGGTTATACAGATGAAAACTTAAAAGAAATTCGCCGGGCAATTGACCAAACCCTCATAGAAAAGTATAACGTAGAGATGGTAGAGTGGAATAGCGGTTTTTAAGTTGGCAACTTATTGTTTGCCCTTAGTTTGTATGTAATGAGAAGGATAAAAAAGACCTTAACTTTGTCGTTGCAACGAAGTTAAGGTCTTTTTGTGTAACTGGTTTTGGCCGCCTTAATTATAGCGGACTGATAGTAGACTGGATGAATTCAATATATAAAAAGCTATAAATCAGAGTTTGATAGACTTATGGCTGGGGTTATCAATAATATCGCCTTTGTAAGTAAACCGGGAGCCGTGGCAGGGGCAATCCCAGCTCCTTTCGTCAGGATTCCAAGTTAGTTCACAACCCATATGGGGACAACGTGCCGTTACGTAGTGGAGCTGACGGTCTTGATCCCTATAAACGCCAATTTTTTTACCGTCAATTTTCATAATCGAGCCGCTATCAGGGGGCAGCTTTGCTAAGTTATATGGCGCTGTGGTCAGAGGATAGCGCAATAAATCGGTAGCGGAGTGGGCGGCGTTAGAGAAAAAGTTGCGGTATGACGCCGCGAGTGTAAATCTCTGGGGTGAAAATAATCTGCTATATTTGCTGTTTTTGCCAGTTATGGCATCACATATTAAACTAGCTGCGACCATAGACGAGGTCATTCCCCATTTGCCATATCCTGTGGCCACATAACAATGTTGGGAAAAAGGCGTATATTTGCCAATGTAAGGCATACCGTCTAAGGACATATTATCCTGAGCTGACCAGTGGTCAACTATTTCGGCTTTTGGCCACCATTGCTTGGCGGCTTTATCTAAATTGTCATATTTATGGCCTGATTGGTTTTCACCGGTACGGTGGTTGCCGCCGCCCAATAATAATGTATCGCCATAGTTGCGCAAAGAAAATTTTTTGCCGTGTACGCCTAGGTACATACCGTCTACAGCCTGGGCGTTTTTTAATGCTAAGACGTAGCTGCGTTCCTGATGTAAGCGGCTAAAGAACAGTCCTGCCTTGTCATTGTACGGATAATGGGAAGCATAGACAATATTTTTGGCTGTTATCACAGCATCTCTAGTTATTACTTTATTTTCCCGGATGCTTTCTACCGGCGTATTTTCGTAGATTGTTAATTCCTTACTTGTTTCCATGAGAAATTTTAAAGGATGAAATTGATACTGTTTTTCAAAACGCAAGGCCGAGGATACGGCAAAGGGCAGAGATGTCTGCTGGGTTAAGGTGCAATCAATGCCTATTAGCTTGGCAGCGTCATATTCCTGCTGTAGGCACGTCTCGTCATTTGTGCTATACAAATAGGCTGGCTTTTCCTCTAAAGCGCAATTAATATTTGCCTTTTCAATAATATGTAGATACCTTTTAATGGCTTTCTCGTTGGCCTCAGCGTAAAGCTTGGCTTTTTCAAATCCCATAGTACGCATAAACTTAGCGTAAGTTAAACCGTGCTGGAGGGTCAATTTAGCCGTACTGTTGCCGGTTTTGCCGCTACCTCTGGTTTTAGCTTCTAATACTATATTTTCTATGCCCTCTTCAGTTAATAAGTAGCTCAATAGGGTACCCGTTAGTCCGCCGCCAATAATTACCGTATTCGTGCTGACATCATTAGTCAAACTTGGGGACTGGGTATTTTCTGTTGTTTCCTGCCAAATGGATGTCAAAATATTTCACCTCAACTTTATTATGGTCAAAGTGAGGAAAAATAGTCATATCCAGTAAAATAATCTAGCCTTAAATGCCGTATGTGTGGGTAACTGGGTCAAGAAAAAGATTGATGTGGGGCGGTAGGAAGGTAAAAACAATAAAGCAGAGAGTCAAAGTGAGGAAAATTATTGTGCCGTATATTCCCTTGTGCCGGGGAGACTTAATTCTCTCCGCTATGATAGCATAATTTAGCCAAAAACCTGTTAATATCCCTAAAACAAAGGTTAGTATATCCATAAATAAAAAGTTTTTACCAATTATGCCTGAGTAGGTGTAAAAAAATATGAGCACCATTAGGCAGCCACCGAGGGAGGCCAGGGCTTTACCAAAAACTGCTTTGCCGCGTTGTTCTTTAAAGGCAAAAATATCATAAAAGGTGAGAAGCAGAAAAGGTATAAAGACAAGTTTAAGGTGTTCCCAACTGCTTTCATTTATGGCGCTAAATAAGGCTACCAGCTTATTTTGTCCGAAAATATCGTAAGTAAAGTGCAATGAGGTTCCCAGTAACAGGGCAAATACCATTTGTCTGGCAAATAATGTTTTGGTTTTCATGGTCCAACCTCCTGTTTTAGACTCTGCCTATTTTATGACTGGAAATACAAGATATTCTAATTCCCCGTTAATTATTGCTAAATTAAGCATTAAAAAATATTGACATTAGCTTATGGTTCTGTTATACTATCTAACAATCAAATGCAATGACAGGGAAAAAACATTGCTGTGCCGTATCAGAAAGCTGTTGGTTGATGTGAAACAGTACGCAGAGTAATGGATAACTCGCCCTTGAGCCGTCAGCTGAAAGCTGCTAACTTTAGTAGTAATTAGGTGCGACCGGGATTCTCACCGTTATCATGAGAGGACATTCGCTAATAAGCCGATGTCTACAGAGTGGGTGCGTTTATCGCACCAATAAGAGTGGTACCGCGGAAGTATGCTTTCGTCTCTTGCTAAGGGCAGGGGAGGAAAGTTTTTTTATTGCCTTCCTTGCCAACATTTTGTATTTATGCGGAGGAAAAGAAAATGAAAATCTCATTCTCAACCCTGGGCTGCCCTGATTTTTCTTGGCCAGAAATTTACGCTATGGCTAAGGACTTTGGTTTTGACGGTATTGAAATTAGAGGGGTAGGTAATTATGTCTATGCTGTAGAAGCGCCGCCTTTTACGGCAAAAAACATTGAAGCTACAGTTAAAAAGCTTAAAGCCCTTAGCTTGGAAATACCTTGTGTTGGCACTGGTTGTGCCTTAAAAGACGTGACGAAGCGTGAGGAAAATATTAAAGAAGTGGAAGCCTATATAAAACTGGCTCAGGAGTTAAATTCTCCTTATGTGCGCATTTTAGGTGATTTAAAGGCTGAACCCCAAGGTGAAGTCGATGACGAAGTGGTAATTGAGCAGTTAAAATATTTGGCCCCCCAAGCTGAGTCCGCCGGTGTGACCTTGTTGGTGGAGACCAATGGCGTATATGGTGATACTGCCAGATTAAAGCGGCTTTTAGATACTGTAGGCAGTGATTTTGTCGCGGCTTTGTGGGATATTAATCATCCTTATCGCTATTTTGCCGAGGAGCCGGAAACCACTGTGCAAAACCTGGGCGCCTATATTAAACATGTGCATGCTAAAGACTCCGTTATGCAAGACGGTGAAACAGTATATAAAATGATGGGTGAGGGTGATTTACCCATTGAAGATATCCTGTTGGGCTTGAGAACCATTAATTATGAAGGCTATGTCTCCTTTGAGTGGCTGAAACGGTGGGCTCCCGACCTCAGTGACGCTGGCATCGTGTTTCCCCATTTTGCCAACTTCATGTTTGAACAAATGGGGAAGAATACTTCCCGTACGCCATTGTTTGATAACCAGGCCAAAACTGGTAAATATGTTTGGGAAAAGGACACTCTTATTGATTTAACCTTCAGCCAGGTTTTAGATAGAATGGTAGAGGAATTTCCCGATCAATATGCCTTCCGCTGCACAACTGAGGATTATACCAGAACCTATGCGGAATTTCGTGATGATGTAGATACCTTCGCCCGGGCCTTAATAGCTATGGGCGTTAAGAGAGGGGACCATGTAGCTATTTGGGCAACTAACCTGCCCCAGTGGTATATCACATTTTGGGCGGCTACCAAAATTGGCGCCGTATTAGTCACCGTTAATACCGCCTATAAGATTCATGAGGCTGAATATTTGCTGCGCCAATCCGATACCCACACCCTGGTTATGATTGACGGCTTTAAAGATTCGGATTATGCCTCAATCATTAATGAGCTGTGCCCTGAACTGCAAAATGCCGAGGCAGGTAAACCGCTGCATATGAAAAGATTGCCTTTCTTGCGGAATGTAATTACCGTAGGTTTTCAGCAGCCTGGTTGCCTCACCTGGGAGCAGGCCATGAACCTAAGCGAGGAAGTGCCTATTGAAGATGTCTGGCGGCGTGCTGCTGCAGTTAACAAGCACGATGTCTGTAATATGCAATATACCTCTGGAACCACAGGTTTTCCCAAAGGCGTGATGTTAACCCATTACAATGTAGTTAACAATGGCAAAAACATCGGCGATTGCATGGATTTGTCCACTGCTGACCGTATGATGGTACACGTTCCTATGTTCCATTGCTTTGGCATGGTGCTAGCTATGACAGCAGCTATGACTCACGGCGTAACCTTAAGCCCGATACCGGCCTTCTCTCCTAAAAAATCTTTGGCCTGTATTAATCAGGAAAAAATCACCTGTTTCCATGGGGTGCCCACAATGTTTATAACCATGTTGGAACATGAAGATTTTCCCAAAACAGATTTCTCTTATATGCGTACCGGTATAATGGCGGGGAGTCCTTGTCCTGTCAAAGTTATGGAGGACGTTGTTAATAAGATGAATATGAGTCAAATCAGCATTGTCTTTGGTCAAACTGAGGCCTCACCTGGGTGTACCCAAAGTAGGGTAGACGACCCCTTGGATGTGCGGGTAAACACCGTGGGTCGGGCCTTGCCTGGAGTAGAGTGCAAGGTGGTGGATCCGGAAACTGGGGAAGATTTGCCGGACAATGTGGACGGAGAATTTGTTGCCCGGGGTTATAACATAATGAAGGGCTATTATAAAATGCCTGCCGCCACCGCGGCTGCTATTGACGAGGACGGCTGGCTCCATACTGGCGACTTAGTGCGCCGGGATGAAAACGGTAATTTTAAGGTTACAGGCCGTATTAAAGATATGATTATCCGTGGCGGTGAAAATATTTATCCTAAGGAAATTGAGGACTTTATTTACACTCATCCCCAAGTTAAGGATGTGCAGGTAATTGGCGTACCGGATAAACAATACGGTGAAGAGATTATGGCCTGCGTTATTCTGAAAGACGGTGAGGAGCTCAGCGAAGAAGAGCTGCGTAAATTCATTACAGACCACATAGCAAAGCATAAAACTCCCCGTTATATTAGATTCATAGATTCATTCCCCATGAATGCCGCTGGTAAAATACTGAAGTATAAGATGCGGGAGGATGCGGTTGAAATGCTGAAATTACAGGCTGACAATGATATTGTTACAGCCTAAAAACTTGCTTGTAGGGGAGAATTTGCGGAAAATTCTTCCCTATAGCAATACTGGGTTAACATTTAAACTTATAACACTATTTTATGCTTGTTTTTTAGAGCGATAGGGGTTAAATTATAGCTTAGAAAATATGCGTTAGTGTATGTTGCAAGTTGGGAGAGTGGACATATGTTAGAAGGCCAGATTATTGCGGTGGCCGTATTTATTTTGGTTATGGTCGCCATAGTTTCAGAGAAGGTACACCGCACAGTAGCTGCTATGGCCGGGGCCGTGGCCTTAGTAATTATGGGCATTTTAAACATTGAGGATTGCATAGAGTGTATAGATTTTAACACCCTAGGCGTATTGGCTGGCATGATGCTCTTTGTCGGCGTAGTAAAGGAATCAGGCCTATTTGAGTTTTTGGCTATTAAATCCGCTAAGCTTACCAAGGGAAACCCCTGGCGCTTAATGGTCGCTTTTGTAATTATAACTGCAGTGTTATCAGCCTTTTTGGATAATGTAACTACCGTATTGCTAATTGGGCCCATGACTATCACAATCTGCAATATCCTGAGGGTTAATCCCATACCTTATCTTATTACTGAAATTATGGCCTCTAATATAGGCGGTACCTCTACGCTGATTGGCGATCCGCCCAATATTATGATTGGTAGCGCTGCCGGCTTGAGCTTTGGTGATTTTATTGTCAATCTCTCCCTGCCTGTGATAGCTATCCTGTTTGCCACTATCATCTGTTTCTATTTTTTGTATGGCAAAAAACTTGTAGTGGACACCGCTGCCATACAAGAGGTTATGGAATTGGATGAAAAAAAAGCAATTAAGGATTTAGGGTTATTTAAAAAGAGTATCATCCTAATTGTACTGGTCGTTATTGGGTTTATCTTCCATGGCTCTTTAGGGGTAGAGTCCAGCGTTGTTGCCTTAACTGCCGCCGCCATTATGCTGCTAATAGGAAAGCAAAATGTTGAAGAGGTGGTTTCCGGTATTGAGTGGACTACCATTATGTTTTTTGTGGGGCTTTTTGTTGTCGTGGGCGGTATGGAAAAAGTTGGAATCATAACTGCCCTGGCTAACTTCCTCATAGATGCTACAGCAGGGCAGATGATTCTCACAATGCTAATACTGTTATGGGTATCCGCGATAGTTTCTTCTATTTTGGATAACATACCTTTTGTAGCCACGGTTATACCT
>DXZC01000230.1 GCA_019415505.1 Peptococcaceae bacterium
ACCTATATCAATACCAGACGCTGCCAGCAGGGATTTAATTTCCGTTGCTATATCTTGATCCTCCTGGGGTAAAAACTCAGCTTTATCCTGTAGTATTGTTACCTTGCTGCCAAAGCTGTTGTACATGGCGGCAAATTCCAAGCCAATATAGCCGCCGCCAATAATTATCAGCCTTTTGGGTAGCTTATCCAGCTCCATAAGTCCCGCGCTGGTGTAGACGCCGGGGGTGGTCTCAACTCCCTTAATTGCTGGTATACGGGGTGTTGCGCCGGTGTTAATGAAAATCTGCTCCCCACTTATTTGTTTACAGCCCTCTGCTGTTTTTACCTCTACCTGTTGGGGGGCGATAAACCTGGCCTTGCCATTGTAAATTGTTACATTGCTAAAGGACGCCAGGTTTTTATAATTTTTTTCTCTAAGCATAGCGGTAAGGCGGCGTTTTTCCTTAATCGCTTCTTGGTAAAGCCGGCTTTTCTCTGGAAAACTAGCGGCGGGGTTAACCTGGGCAGCGCTGTGAATCAATGATTTAGAGGGTATGCAGCCAACATTTATGCAGGTGCCCCCATACATAAAGGCGTCTTTTTCAATTAAAGCTACGCTTTTTCCCGCCTTTGCCAACTTGCCCCCTAAAGTTTTACCGCCCTTGCCAAAACCAATAATAATAGCGTCGTAATGTGAATTTGTCATGATATTTACCTTCTCTCCTGGAGTACCTCCCTGTTACAGTTAAAATATTAACTGTAATTCAATTAGTAACAGTTTATACTGTAATCATAACAGGTACAGAATAATTTGTCAACCTTTATTTCCTACTTTTTATATAGGATATATTTAAGGACAATACATTTAAGGGAAGATGTCTGCAAATAAAGCTAAATGCCCTCCAAGGGATAAGCTTACTTATTCCTGGAGAGCATTTATCGGGCAGAAAATACTATTTTTAGTTTATTATTCTTACTCCGCTAAGCCTTCTTTTGCTTTTATTTGCTTGGTTTTTCTGATTAAAAGAATGCTGCCTAAGATACCAATGGCGGAGAATACTATCAACAGAATAAATATTTTGTTAAAGCCTGCGGCTATATTGCCAGCGGCCACGGCAGCATCTAACCAAGCGCCGCAAATAGGGGTAACAATCATATCAGGCATAAAGATGAGGAAGGAAATTACGCCGGTAGCTAAGGCTGTCATGCCCACGGGAATGCCGGCCTGACCCATAATGGACCAATATGTGGATTTCATCACATTGGCGATAAAGGCAATTACCAGTGTCAAAGCCACACAAACGGGAACCAGGGCGCTGGAAAGCATTACCCCTAAAAGTGTAGCAATGACGAGAGTGAACATGATAACAAAGGCCTTGCCCTTGTAAGTGAATTTATCCAACACATAACCGCCCAAGAAGCCGGCGATGAAAACGATAATGTAGCTTCTGATAATACCAAGGGTGGAAGCCAAGGATTCAGAGATGCCCAGTACCTGAACGGTATAGGTTGTTAAGTAACCGTTGCCCAAGCTCCAGGAGAGGTAGGCGCTCATAAGGACAATAATCGTAATCCAAACGCCGGGATTTTTCAGCACATCGCCAATGGTATAATTGGTTTTTTCTGCCGCAGCATTATCTTCCAGTAAGGTTTCATCTTGTTTCTGGGTTTTAGGTAAAAAGATAAAGGCCAATATCAGGAATATGCCGGTAACGCCGGCGCCAACTAATAACAGGGTTTTAAAGCCAATAGCAGGGGCTGCTGCTACGCCCATAATTCCCAGGAAGGCAAAACCCAATAAGGTTTGGAGAATACCTCTAGTAGCCTCACTGCTACCGAAGATTTTACTCTGATTATTTTCATTGCCCAGGTTGCGAATACCGGTTAAATATGCCGACCACAAAGTGGCAATTCCGAAAAAGCCATAGAGAACGTGGATAATCATAAGCATGATATAGTTGGTGGTAAAAGCGAACCAGACGGTAAGACCCACAAAAGCGGTGAGAGTAATCAGGAGCAAAGTCCGCATGGAAAATCTATTGGCAAAGAAACCGCCAATCGGATAGGAAATAACGCTGGCGACGTTAACGGCGGTAGCAAGCATACCCATTTGG
>DXZC01000231.1 GCA_019415505.1 Peptococcaceae bacterium
TAATTTTACTTTGCTTTTCGCCAGAAAATGATATAATTATAAGAAAACTAGAAAAGAGGGTTTTACAATGGCAAAATGTATTATAGAAGCTGGTATATGCGGCATGAGAACAGAAGTAACAACAAGGGACGAAGCTGGCAAAATAAAGCTGGAAATTGATACGAATTGTCCCCATTATCAGGATTTAGCTGAGGAAATAGGGGAGGTAGACGGCATGATGGCCGCCTTTGACAAGGTAGGCACTGGACCCATTTACGGAGGTTGCCGCCAATCCTGCCCACATGGGGCTTGCCCTGTGCCGATGGGCATAATAAAGGTTGTGGAGGTCGCTTCCGGTATGGCTTTACCAGCTGATGTGCACGTTAAATTAGAAAAGTGATTTAGTTCTGGGTATATTCTTTTACCAATCTGGGTTTTTTTAGTGAAAAAATTGGCCAAACTGTAGTTTTTGTGGTATAATGTTCAAGAACTATGCCTGAAATATTAAAATTGCAATGAAGGAAGGAAACTTCTATGAACACCTTATCTCAACATACTGCAATAATAAAAAAACCACTCTATCTATTTTTGGCTGTGTTGGTATGCTTAATCTGCGCCCTTTGTTTGAGCCAAGGGGTTAGGGCGGAGCTTATACCCTATAGTGTGGAAATACCGCGGGACGACTTTCCCGTGCGCTCGGAGCCCCTTGATTCTTCAGAGATTGTCGCTAACTTGAATAAAGGCTCGCTGCTTTACCCTGAAGATAAGACCGGTAGCTGGTATAAGGTTCCCTTTAACAATGGTGTTTATGGTTACGTTCATAAGGATTTTGTCAATGCTGTAGACACAACAGCCACTGTTTCCTTATTCCCGGGCGCGGCTCTTAAAGAGGGGCCTGATTCAACCAGCGAAACCCTAGCTATTTATTCTAAGAATACAGAGGTTAAAATTAGCTACCGAGACGGTAATTGGTGCCAAGTAATAGCATATAACAGTTCTGTAACAGGTTATATGTCTAACTCCAGCGTTACGCCGGTCAATAAGGTGATATATAATAGCGTTGATTCTAATAATCCCGCTTCCTACCTTACCGTAGTTACTAATACGGCCAATGTGAGAAGCGACGCCGGTACCTCATACAGTATTGTAACAACAGTTAGCTATGGCGCCCAGTTAACTAATCTAGGCACTAAACTCGGTACCGACGGTTATACTTGGTATTATGTAAGTACTACCAGCGGCCAGACAGGTTATATCCGGGGCGACTTGGTTACAGCGCTCACCTTGGGTAGCGGTCTAGCGGGGAAAACCATTGTTGTTGACCCGGGCCACGGTTCCTATAAATCAACTACAGCTACGACTTTGGATAGCGGCGCGGTTGGCCCCAGCGGCGTAAAGGAAAAGGATGTTAATCTCCGCATTGCCCTAGCCTTAAAAAGCTACTTAGAGGCTGACGGCGCCAAGGTGATTATGACTCGCACCAAGGATGTGGGCGTAATGACCCTCACGGCAAGGGCCCAGGTAGCCAATAACAACAATGCTGATATGTTTATTTCCATTCACTGTAATTCCAGCACTAGTTCTTCCGCTCATGGTACGGAAACCTTTTATTCTGTTGTGGATGAATATAACAGCACTATTAGTGATGCGTTAAAAAATCAACGTAATGCTTTAGCTAAGTCCGTACAGACGAATATTGTTGCCCAGCTGCAACGCAGTAACCGTGGTGTAAAGACAGAAAATTTTACGGTTATTACCAAATCAAAAATGCCCGCTGTCCTCGTGGAAACCGCTTTTATTAGCAACCCGACTGAGGAACGTCTCCTCAACAGCGCCTCCTTCCAGGATAGCGCCGCCAAAGGCTGTTATTTGGGTATTAGAGGCTATTTTAATTAAATTATCGCCACGCTAGTAATTTCATAAGTAGATAGTAATAAGGCCTGGGCTGATTGCCCGGGCTTTATTTGTTGAAAACAGTGACATTTAGTGCTATAATTAAATAAATTTAGCAGGGGGGAATGACATGGCGCGGAAAATCAAAATCGTACAGTATGGTTGCGGTAAAATGGGCCGCCTTATAATGGCTTATGC
>DXZC01000232.1 GCA_019415505.1 Peptococcaceae bacterium
ACAGGAGATATGCTTGAGGACGCTTTTTGTGAGGTTTATACTAAGTTTAAGTTGCATTTTTACAGTAAGATATTTAAGCGGTTCCAGCATCGGGAGGCCAGCCTGACAGCGGTGGAAACCTTTTGTGTTGAAGCCATTTACGCTCTGGAGCGGCCTACGGTCAACGAATTTGCCACCTTTACCCAGATATCCCCGCCTAACGCTACCTACAAAATTAATAATCTGGTTAAAAAGGGCTATATCCGCAAGGTTCGCTCAGAGGATGATAAAAGGGAATATTATCTGGAGGTAACTGATAAATTTTTAGCTTATTACGGTATAACCTACGATTATATAACCCTGGTTATGGACAGGATTAGTCAACGGTTCCCCCAGCAGGATATTGAAAAGCTCAACTCCATGCTGGAGATTATCTCCCATGAGCTGATGCCGGAAGTTACCCTACAGCGTGATAGTAAAGAAAGTTAAGTTTCCGGCTGCCAGTTTTGGGGGGCCTCTATGTGGCCTTTGCTCACCAATTATTTGTTTATTTTATATATTCAAGTGATGGCAGGAAATAAATATATTTAAAAGTTTAAAGAAAGAGCGGGTGAATGTTAAAAACATTGCACCCGCTTTTTGCCCACTGTATATCAGCTACCCTAACTCAGTTTTTTAGATACTGTTTTATAGGTGGCTACTTTTTTATCTTGTTTAATGCTGCCGTGAACTGGCTCTTGACTTAAATTAGTGTTTAGCATGTCCTTTACCGGTTATGAAGAACTTGGAGTGTCTAGTGTTTGCGAGCCTTAAATAGTAAGGTAAAAGACTCCTTATTTACCTTATCTTTTTCGGGAATCCCGGTATTTTTTACGAGTGGCTTCACCACCACGCAGATGCCGTTCCGCTTTATTTACCTCTAAAATTTCCCTTACCTCTTTAGCCCTAGCGCCATTAATTTCCGGTAAGCGTTCAGTTATGTCTTTATGTATGGTTGATTTTGATACTCCAAAAACGCTGGCAGTCTGCCTGACGGTGGAGGATGATTTTATTATATAGTTGCTGACCTCTAGGACCCGCTTTTCAATATAGTCCTGCATATAAAGCCCTCCAATTTCTTTTCTTTTACAAATATATGGAGGTTAAAGAAATATATGACAAGTAGAAGTCAGCCTTTGCGGGCTAATATATGTAATTACCCAGATAAAACTTAGGAAGTATTTGCTATAAGTTTTTGTCCCTATGGTAGTCACGCCTCAAATCCCTTATATTACCTTATACCGTAAGATTGCGGCGGAATTGTCAGCACCCCCGTTAACATATTTACAGATATCCTTTATCAGAGGGCGAAACTATGGGAAGTACAGCTTTTTTCCGGCGTTTATCTACCGGCAAAGCATAGCTTATGATAGAGGAGGGGAAGTGTAAGCACCCCCTCCTCTGAAATCTATTTATTGGGTTCAGCGTATCAGACCGCCTTACCCATTTCATAGGCTTGTTTTAGAGCTGGGGTATCACAAATTTCCCCTTTTTCCCAGGCGCCAACTCCGTAAACTATGCCTTTTTCTTGAGAACCTGGCAAGCAGTCTTCGGCAAAGCCGCGAAATCCTTCGATAGTACGCTCCATGTTGTCAATATTGTTATCCGCAGCAGTAACAATATAGTAGAAGTCTTTATTCTCTATTTCCTTATATCTAGGCGCGGTGCGGTCTATTAAGGTTTTCATTTGCGCGTCCATTGTGTAAAAATATACTGGCGTGGCCATAACAATTACATCGACTTCAACCATTTTGTCTAAAATTGCCGCCATGTCGTCGTCTTGAGCGCACTTGTGCGTGGTGTTGCAAGCGCCGCAGCCAGTGCAATAGTTGATTTTTTTATCTCGCATTACCACTAACTCAACTTGGTTGCCCGCTGCTCCAGCCCCTTTTTGAAATTCCTGACACAGTATTTGAGAGTTGCCGCCTTTTCTTGGCGTAGAGGACAGAATAAGTACCTTTTTTCCCATATTTAACACCTCAACTTTTGATTTATTTTTTATATGCTGTCTAATAATAAGTATCTGATATTATCTATCATAGCACTGG
>DXZC01000233.1 GCA_019415505.1 Peptococcaceae bacterium
GTTTATAAAATAGCGCAAGCTAGAAGCATAACCACTGACGCCATTGTCAACGCCAACGGCTTGAGCAACGGCGGCAACGACATTTACCCCAACATGACCCTAATTCTGGATAGTAACGCCAAGAACTCAGCAAATGCCAATTATACGGTTAAATCCGGGGACAGCCTGTATAAAATTGCCACTGCCTACGGCACATCGGTAAGTAATTTACAGCAAAGCAATAATCTGTCCGCCACCCGTATATATGTCGGTCAAAAACTATATGTTCCCCAGGCTGCTCAAACCCCAACGCCTGATACGGAACAAAACACCGGCACTGGCCTAAATTTAACTGACGATGAGATTTACATGATGGCCAAAATGATTTACGGTGAGGCCAGAGGTGAATCCTACACGGGACAGGTTGCGGTAGGTGCCGTAATCATCAACAGAATAAAAAGCCCCAGTTTCCCCAACACCATGTCTGGAGTTTTGTTTCAGAAAAACCAGTTTACCGCTGTAGACGATGGTCAATATTACCTGACCCCGGATTCTACTGCCCTCAGCGCCGCTTATGAAGCTGCCAGCGGCGTAGACCCCACCGGCGGCTGCCTGTTTTACTGGAACCCCGTAAAGGCTCCCAATAACGCTTTCCTTAACGCCAAGCCCATTGTGGCCACTATTGGCAACCATGTTTACGCTAAATAAGTTAAGCGCTAGGCTACCTTTATCTAGTGAAAAAACTGCTCAATGGTCAAAGAAAATACTGTAAAAATAAAATAGAAAATGCCAAGCCTTATGTAGGCTTGGCATTTTTCCAATTCTATACTATAATTATTTTATATTATATAATTATTTTAAAATATAGACAGTTACTGTCCTTACCCCCCAATCAACACATTCCGCCTCAGTATCTAAGAAGATATCAATACGATTACCCTTGATTTTACCGCCGGTATCTTCAGCCGTACAGTAGCCATAGCCTTCCACATAAAGCTCAGTGCCCAGGGGAATAACCGAGGGATCCACCGCGATAGCTCCCACCCGGCACTGGGTGCCCATTTTAGTTTTGCTGCCGTCGTGGGTATAAGCTGTGGCCTTGACGGTGAGAGTCTCACTATAGGCCATACCGTTGGGCGCATATTGGGCGGCGTCCTTCCCGGCGGCGCTGACAGAGGCGGATTTATTGCCACTGCGGGAGGCCACATCATAGCTGCCAGTAACAACCACCTTATTGACAGGCTCGGTAACTTGAGAGTCTATCAGTTCTTCCTTAATTATTTTACCGTCGCTATACACGACCTTATAAGTATCTACCTGCTTGCCTGGCTCACCAGGGGAGATCACTTTTTCTTCAGTCACCGGCATTGTGCTGTCCCGCTTTTTTTCCACAGCATAGGCCAGCTCCATTTCCCGCACTTCCTCCTTGACCTCAATCCGGTCAACGTCAATCACCATGCCCTTGGCCAGCGGGGTATCAACATCAGGCTTTACTACGTCTTCCGTCCCTAAAACAACGCCCACCTGCTCCAAAGCCTCGCCCACAGTCATATTTAAGGCGCTAACATGGTAGGTATCGCCGTCCGCCAGGATTGCCACTTCCGCGGCGCGGTTAATCACAATTTTCTGCCCGTCCTTTAACTCGCTATCCAGGTCCAAGTTTATGGCGTCCTGTTCGCCAATACGTATATTTTGGTCAGCTAAAAAATCGGCAACCGTATGGCTATAGGTAGTATAAACCTCAGCCTCGCCATCTATCGCCACACTGATATTCTTTTGTTCACCTAGGACCGCCCAGACGCCGGCCACTAAACCGACTAGCACCACGCAAACGCCGCTGATTACCGCGATTTTGCCGCCCCTGGAGATCCGTCCTCGCCACCAAGGCTTTAAATTAAACACAATATAACTCCTTTTCCTTTTGTAATTATACCAATTTCATGCAAAATTGTCAAATTTTAACAGTCATAGAAACCCCTGCTTATGCAACTTGCAATGCATAAAATGAATTAGATTTTTTTGACTTATTTTGTCATAATTTAGCAAAGATAGTCAAATAAACACCACTATAAAGC
>DXZC01000234.1 GCA_019415505.1 Peptococcaceae bacterium
CATCATCATGTGGTCAAATATCATATGTATATCTTCGGTAATCTGCATATTATCTACTGGCACAGTAAATATGCGTCCGCTAATTTTCGCACCTCACCGCCGTTATAGCCGGTCATGCCAATGACCGTAGCGCCAAGCTCCTTAGCGTATTTTACAGCGTTCACCACATTTTTGCTGTTGCCGCTGCCGGAAATAGCCAAAAGCACATCCTGGGAGGTGATTTTGTTTTCCAGGGGAACCTTAAATATTTGGTCATAGCCAATATCATTGGCTATGGCCATCATATTGGGTACATTATCGTTTAAACAAATAAAGCGATACTTTTTAGTCTGTTTCAGGCTAACGCCCTTATTGAAGTCGCAAACCATATGGGAGGCTGTAGCCGCGCTGCCGCCGTTGCCGCATACGTATATAGCCGCGTCACGCTGGCGCGCCTCCTCTAAAATGTTCATAGCCGCACTGATTTCATCCGTATCTAATTTGCGCAACACTGCCATTTCCAGCTCTAGGTAATTGGCAATTTCCTGTTTGTAATCTTTAGCCATGATTTATTCTCCTGTTTTTTCTATGATGCTCTCTACTGCCTGTAATATATCTTGGCAAGATAGGTCGGGCTGGACGACAAATTTCCCATCCTTACCAGCTTCGCCAGTGTTTACTAAGATTGTTCTAAGGCCGGCGTTTTGGCCGGTTTTTATATCTACTGTGGTATCTCCCACAAACCAGGAGCGGCTTAAATCCAGATTAAAATCCCTGGCCGCCGCTGCCACCATGCCAATATCGGGTTTGCGGCAATGGCAGTCTATTTTATAAGCTGGGTTTTCCTCCGGATAGCCCTTATCCGGGTGGTGGGGGCAAAAATAAATAGCGTCCAGATAGCAACCAGCCTCTCCCAACAGAGTCTCCATTTTATTATGAATATTTTTTACTTCCTCTATGCCGCATAAATTCCGGGCTACTACCGGCTGATTGGTGGCGACAATACATAAATAGCCGGAGCGGTTTATTTTGCCAATGGCCTGAGCCGCCGTATTCTCCAGGCTAAAATCATTGATGTCGGATAATAAGCCCTTATACTGATTTATTACGCCGTCACGGTCTAAGAAAATAGCCTTTTGTTTATGGCGGAGATTGCGCTGGGCCACTAATCCGCTCAGAATATCTTCTTCCCCCAGGGCTAATCTTTCCGGGGTGCCCACATCCTTTACATACTCTGGGGATATATAGCCGTAAATTCTCCCCTGGGGCCCGCAATGGGGGGCTAAAATGTCTTTTTCCAAATCTTGTTTTTCCCCAGGGGCAATTAGTTTGAGAATACGGGTATTTAAAATATAAATGCCGGAATTGACGAGATTTTTATAATAATAATCCCGCTGCTGGTTTTTAGAAGCAAAGTCAACTACCTTATTGTCCTCGGCTAAAATTACGAGATCGCTATCATAGGGATGATTGTTAGGGTGTACTAATAAAGTAGCGTCAGCTTTGGTATTTACATGGTTTGCCTGCATCTTGGCGATATTAAAATCAAAAATTAAGTCGCCAAAAACCAGCAGAAAATCATCGGATAATTTTTCCGCTAAATAGCCCATAGCGCCGGCAGTGCCCAGGGGCGTTGTTTCCACAAAATATTCTATGGTGACGCCAAAATCCGCCCCATCGCCAAAGAAGTCTTTAATTTTTTCACTTAAATGCCCGCAAATAATAAAAATTTTACTAATGCCGTTGGCTTTCAGAGCTTCAATTTGGTGCTGTAAAATGGGCTTTCCCGCCACCGGTACCATTGGTTTGGGTATTTCATCGTTGGTTATGCTATGCAGGCGGGTGCCCTTGCCCCCCGCCAAAATTACCGCGTCCATTTTCCCTTACCTCGTTTAATACTTTTTACTATCTCTATATCTCTTTAATATTTATATGTGATTATTGTATATTTGTATATTTTCTTGTTTGAGAGGTGATATACTGGCCATTAACTGTTAATGTGTATCAAAATGTATACATTTTGATATGGTGTATAAT
>DXZC01000235.1 GCA_019415505.1 Peptococcaceae bacterium
CCCCCATGGCCCGTTGGGGGAAAAGGGTCGGGGTTTTTTTTGTGCGGGTGGTTGGGGGGGTGGCAATTCTAACCGCCATAGTTTGGCTTGCGGTTGGGCAGTCCTTTGAATTTGCCTTTTCCTTAGCCATTGCCGTGCTGGTGATTTCCTGTCCCTGCGCTCTGGGCTTGGCCACGCCGGTGGCGATTATGGTGGGAGCGGGCAAAGCGGCGGAATGCGGTATTTTGCTAAAATCCGCTGCCAGCTTGGAGCAGCTTCAGGCTGTAACCGCCATAGCCCTGGATAAAACCGGCACCATTACCCAGGGCCAGCCCCAGGTAACGGAGATAATTTCCCTCACCCCCGACCTTGGGGAGGAGGAGCTTTTAACCTTGGCCGCCGGGGTTGAAGGGGATAGCGAGCATCCTTTGTCCCAGGCTGTGCGGGAGCAGGCCCAGGCTCAAGGAATTACCGCCCCTCTGGCCCTTGATTTTCAGGCCCATAGCGGCAGGGGGGTTAGCGGCACAATCCAGGGCCAACGGTGTTTGGCCGGTAATGGCGCTTTTTTGGCGGAACAGGGAGTTGTCAATGTAGCGGCTGCTGTGGAACGAGGGGAAGCTCTGGCGGCCCAGGGTAAGACCCCGCTGCTTCTGGCCAGAGACAATAAGGCTGTGGGCTTGATTGCTGTAGCTGACCCTATTCGGCCTGCCAGCCGCCAAGCTATTGGGGCGTTTCAGGACTGGGGCTTGCGGGTGGCGCTCCTCACCGGGGATAATCCCCTTACCGCCCAGGCTTTGCAGGAAGAATTGCGCCTTGATGAAGTGGCGGCGGGAATTTTGCCCGCTGAGAAGGAAGCTTGGATTCGTCAATCGCAGGCCCAGGGCCACAAGGTGGCTATGGTGGGAGACGGCGTCAACGACGCCCCGGCCTTAGCCAGGGCGGATATTGGCATAGCTATTGGCGCGGGCACTGATATTGCCATTGATTCCGCCGATGTGGTGCTGCTGAAAAACTCTTTGGCCGATGTGGTAACCGCTATGGAGCTAAGCCATGCTGTAGTGCGGAATATTCGCCAGAATTTGTTCTGGGCTTTTATTTATAATATTTTAGGCATTCCCTTGGCTGCCGGGGTTTTATGGCCCCTCTGGGGTATTACTTTAAGCCCCATGCTGGCGGCGGCGGCTATGAGCCTCAGCTCCCTGTGCGTGGTAACAAATGCCCTGCGCCTGCGGTTTTTCCGGCCCCAGGGCGGGAAAGAACCTGCTTCAGCCTCCGCTGGGGAAGTTACAAATAATAGCCAGCCTGTTGAGCCTATGGAACCCGTTGAAGCTATTAAACCATCGGAACCTGTTGAATCTGTAAATCTTATTGAGCCAATGGGACCTATCGAGTCTGTTAAACCTAGTGAACCAACGGAAGCTATTGAACCTGTTGAATCAATGGAATCTGTTGAACCTTTGGAACCTGTTGAACCTATAAAATCTGTTGAACCTAGACTACCGGAAAAAGGAGGTAATACCATGAAAAAGATTCTTACTGTCGAAGGTATGATGTGCGGCCACTGTCAGGCCCATGTTACAAAAGCCCTGCAAGCTGTGGCCGGCGTGGACGCTGTAGAGGTGGACCTGGCGAAGAAACAAGCCACGGTCACTTTCAGCCGGGAGGTGGACGACGCCGCGCTTAAAGCCGCTGTAAGCGACGCTGGTTATGAAGTGACAAATTGTTCCTTAGCCTAAATCCCATAATACAGGGCTGGCTAAAGGTCGGAAATTAGCTAAAAAATCTAAGGACTTAAAGGACCAAGAAGTTAAAAAGCGAAGGAAACCAGAAGCCAAGGAGTCAAGTGACAAATTGCTCCTTAGCCTGAATCCCATAATAGAGGGCTGGTTAAAGGGCGGAAATTAGCTAAGAAATCTAAGGACTTAAAGGACCAAGAAATTAAAAAGCTAAGGAACCCAGAAGCCAAGGAGTCAAGTGACAAATTGCTCCTTAACCTAAATCTCATAATACAGGGCTGGTTAAAGGGCGGAAATTAG
>DXZC01000236.1 GCA_019415505.1 Peptococcaceae bacterium
ACGTTATTCTCATCGACGATATTCAATTCTTTTCCGGCAAAAACTCCTGCCAGGAGGAATTTTTCCACACTTATAACGCCCTTTATAACGGCGGCAGCCAGATTATCCTCAGTTCCGACCGGCCTCCCATGGAAATTCCCGATTTAGAGGACAGGCTGGTGAGCCGGTTTAGCGGCGGCCTGACCACGGAAATTTTACCCCCGGATTTGGAAACTCGCATTGCCATTCTGAAAAACAAGGCCAAGCAGGAAAATGTCTATATCGATGACGACCAGGTATTCTACTACATCGCCAACCAGGTTGATTCCAACATCAGGGTCTTGGAGGGCAGCTTAAACAGGGTGATAGTCTACGCCAATACCTACAATAAAAAGATAGACCGGGAAACCGCGGAGGACGCCTTAAAAAACTTGCTGCGGGAGAAAAAGCAGAAACCCATTACCCTGGAATTGATTATTCAGATGACCGCTAAATACTTTAAAATCCGGGTGGAGGATTTAAAGGGCCAAAAGCGCGACAATACTGTGGCCTTTCCCCGGCAAATAGCCATGTATTTAGCCAGGGAATTAACGGATATAACCTATGGCGATATTGGCAAGGAATTTAAAAAGGACCACTCCACTGTGATGTACGGCCATGATAAAATAGCCAAAACCCTGGAATCCGACGCCAGAACCAAAAAGTTTGTTGACGATATAACTAAGATGTTGAAAAACCTTTAAGGGCTCTGTCGCCTATTTATCTCAGGGGGATCTATGTTGGGACTTAGTGGGATTGAGCAAGAGAAGCCGCCAGGCTGATAGAACGGAAACCTAATAATCTAGGAATATAGTAATTATTTTAAGAACTCTCAACCATAGTGATATACACAGACTTCCTTACCCAAGTTTAAAGCCCAATACTATTATACTATGAGGCTCAAGTACAATTAAGTACCGCGATTATCCCCGAAATGTGTAAAAAGGGGATGAATTAATTGTTAAATCCACAAGTTATCCAGGTGGATAAAGTTAAACGCCAAAATGAGGCCAATTTAATCCACCAACCGCTAAAAATTAACTAACAGATAATCAACGGAAAAATAACGGCTTTATACAGGTATTATAACCGGTTACTCACAAACTAACAGCCCTTATTATTAATATTACTTAATTAAATAATAATAAAGAACAGGAGAATGACCATGAAAATAAAATGTGCAAAAGAAGATTTGCTGCGGGGTCTCCAATCAGTATATCGGGCCGTATCAGCTAAAAATACCATCTACAGCTTGGGCGGTATTTTACTCCAAGCTGAGGCTGGGGAGATGATCTTTAAGGCCACGGATATGGAAATTGCCATTGAATACCGGGACCGCAACATAGAAATTATGGAAGAGGGCAGCATAATAGTACCGGGGCGCTATTTTATGGAAATAGCTAAGCGCTTGCCTGACGAGGAAATAATAATCTCCACAGACGGTTACAGCGTTCTCATTCGCTACAGCGGCTCGGAAATAACCGTCAATGGTTTTGACCAAGAGGAATTTCCCGCCTTTCCTCAAGTTACCGGGGAGGTCAGAGGAACCTTTAACCTCTCTGAATTGCAGAAGGACGTCAAAGAGGTTTCCATTGCCGGCGCCTTTGATGAGAGCAGGCCCATTTTAACCAGCGTTTTAGTGGAGATTGAAGGCTCCGCTATAACCATGGTAGCTACTGATACCCATAGGCTGGCCTTAAAGCACACTGTTTGGCAAAGCCAGGGGGAAAAGGAAAGCGCCAAAGCTTTAATACCCGCCCGGGTGTTGCGGGAATTAGCCAAGGGGGCCTCAGAGGAAGAGGAAAACGTGGAAGTGGTGATCGGCGCTAATCAGGTGAGCTTCTCCCTGGGCAGCACCTTGTTTATCTCCCGCTTAGTGGAGGGTCTGTCTCTT
>DXZC01000237.1 GCA_019415505.1 Peptococcaceae bacterium
GTACAGCCGCTATGTGGAAAAGCAAGGCTGGAAAATGGAAATAATGAATGGCAACTTTACGGATATCGGCGGCGTTAAAGAAGTGGTCTGTCTTATTGAAGGTAAAAACGTCTATCGGCGACTTAAATACGAAAGCGGCGTTCATCGGGTGCAGCGGGTACCTGACACGGAAACCCAAGGCCGAGTTCATACCTCCGCCGCAACTGTGGCGGTAATGCCGGAAGCTGAGGAGGTGGAGGTGGAAATAGGGCCTAATGACGTAAAAACTGACGTCTTTTGTGCCAGCGGTCCTGGCGGCCAGTGCGTCAATACAACCCAAAGCGCGGTTCGCCTTACCCATCTACCCACTGGCATTGTAGTATCCTGCCAGGATGAAAAGAGCCAGTTGCGCAATAAAGAAAAGGCCATGAAGGTTTTACGGGCTAGGATTTACGAGGCCATGCAGGAAGAAATTCAGGGCGATATTTCCCACCAGCGTAAGTCCATGATTGGCAGCGGCGACCGCTCTGAGCGTATTCGCACCTTTAATTTCCCTCAGGGTAGAGTTACCGACCACCGGGTGGGTCTTACCCTCCACCGCCTAGACAATATCCTAGAGGGTGATTTAGATGAAATTATTGACGCTTTAATCAGCGCGGAGCAGATGAAACAATTACAGTCAGAGGTAGAATAATGGGAACTTATGGTCAATTATACGCTTGGCTGTTAGAGCAGTTGTCGCACCGGGATAATGCCGCCAACGAAAGTAGGTGGCTAATTGAGTCCCAGGGTGGCGCTAAGTTTTTAGAGCTGAGGGATAAAATAGCGCCAGAGCAATGCTGTAAAAAAATAGAAGAAGCCGCCGCCCAAATACGGGGCGGCGTTCCTTTTCAGTATGTTTTGGGTGAACAGGATTTTTATGGCTTAACCTTTAAGGTGAATCAAAATGTTTTGGTGCCCCGGCCGGAAACAGAATTATTGGTAGATACCGCCTTGGCCTGGGCAGCTAAAAGAACTGGGCCTATTAAGGCTCTGGATTTATGCACTGGCTCAGGTTGTATAATTGTAGCCTTGGCAAAGCAATGTCAGGGTGAATTTGTGGCCGGCGACATATCCGGCGCCGCCTTAGAGGTGGCGGCGGTAAACGCTGAAAGGCACGGGGTTACGGTGGATTTTCGTATCGGGGATTTATGGGACGTGGTAGCGAGAGGTGAGAAATTTGACCTTATTACCGCTAATCCCCCCTACTTGAGCGCTGAGGACATGGCGTTAATAGCCCCGGAGTTGGCTTATGAACCAAGTTTGGCCCTGTTTGGCGGCGAGGACGGCCTGGTTTTGTATCAGCCCCTAATATCCCAGGCGCCAAAATATTTAAATCCGGGCGGACTTTTTCTCCTGGAAATAGGGGAAAGTCAAGGACCCCAGGTTTTGAGGTGGGCGGAAAAAGCCTTTACCCAGTCTGAAATTAAACTCGATTTGGCTGGTAGGCCCCGGCTTCTCATAGCGTCCGAGCCCCGGTAACGATTTTTAGGCTCATTATGAATTTAAGTTTAACTTGCTTAACTTGTGGCATAAGGTTTTGGATATTCATAGTTATTGAGTGGGAATTAAATAAAAAGCTGTTAATTTCAAATTTTTATGCAGATGAGAGGCGTGGCGTTAAGAGAAGTAGAAGTCTAAAATGTTTATCTTAAACCTTTTTAGGATTTAAGCTAGGTTTGTCGATAAGCAGCTGGGCAGATGTTTAGTACTGACACTGCCACCCTAAGGAGGTTGACCTGGTAATCGCTGGCGGCAGGGGAATATGACAGGTCGAAGTTTGGCGGTCACTGTTTATACGCGGCTGCGGGCGACCGGGCTATGAGGGCCTCTGTCTTATGGTATTCCAGTCTGTTGTTGAAATTATATTGTCGGTATAGGGCTGTATAAATT
>DXZC01000238.1 GCA_019415505.1 Peptococcaceae bacterium
GACAGGTGTTGTAACAAGACCGTGGCCTGGGCGGCAATGCCCTCTTCCCGGCCAACAAAGCCCAGTTTTTCCGTGGTAGTGGCCTTTACGTTGATACAAGCCGGGTCCACTGCCAAAATTCGGGCGTAATTATCACCCATAGACTTAATATGCGGCGCCATTTTCGGTCTTTCCGCTATGATGGTGATGTCAGCATTAACAAGCTGATAGTTCGCTTCCCGCATCAGCCGGAAGATATATCGCAATAGCTCTAAGCTATCGGCGTCTTTGTATTGGGGGTCAGAAGGGGGAAAATGGCGGCCAATATCCCCCTGGGCCAAGGCCCCGAGAATAGCGTCCATGAGAGCGTGAGTCGCTACATCGGCGTCGGAGTGGCCGGCTAAGCCCAGTTGGTAAGGTATCTGTACCCCGCCTAAGATTAAGGGCCGTCCCGGTGTAAAGCTATGCACGTCAAAACCTGAGCCTACTCGCGTCATTCTACGGTTCATTCCCTCCTCAACCCTTTGCCAATCATAAGGCGTGGTAATTTTAATATTTTCCTCGCTGCCCCTCACAACTTCTATAGCGCCACCCCAGCGTTCCACCAGGGAAGCGTCGTCAGTGGCCTTAAAGCCCTGGGCTAAGCCCTGCTCATAAGCGCTAAAAAGGGCCGCGCGGCGAAAAATCTGCGGGGTTTGGGCAGTATAAAGCTGCTCCCGGGGAATAGTTTCGGTTATAATACTCCCCTCAACCTTCTTAACGGTCTCTTTTAAAGGTAAAGCCAAAATAGCTCCGTCAGTAAACTGGCAGGTTAAAAGGCGGGTTAAAACCTCCCTACTTAAAAAGGGACGAGCGCCGTCGTGAATGAGAACATGGCTGCACTGAGGGTCCGTGGACCGCAAACCGTTATAGACGGAATACATCCGCTCCGCCCCGCCGCTAACCACTTGGTAGGGGGTTTGGCGGCAATAGGCGGCGGCAATTTCCCCACAAACCGCCTCTTCTCCCTGGGCGGCGACAATAATAATTTCCTCAATCTCCGGCGCCAGGTCCAAAAGGTCCAAGCTATAGCTGAGAACAGGTCTACCCCCCAGGTTTAAAAGTATTTTATTTTTTTCTTTTCCCAACCGCCGGCCGCTGCCAGCGGCGGCAATTATGGCTGATATCTTCATAAATTTACTTCGCTTTAGTTTTACTTCGCTTTGGCAAAAATCATACGGCCGGCGCTGGTCTGTAAAACGCTGGTTACTACCACTGTGAGGGTAACCCCTACAAAGGCCTTGCCGCCTTCAACCACAATCATGGTGCCGTCCTCTAAATAAGCAATACCTTGATCCGCCTCTTTACCCTCTTTAATAACTCGTGTAATAATTTCTTCCCCCGGTAAAACCACAGTTTTAACGGCATTGGCCAAGTCATTAACATTCATAACCGTAACATTCTGTACCTGGGCCATTTTGTTGAGGTTGTAATCGTTGGTATAGATACGGGCCTTCATATCCACGGCTAAACGGATAATTTTAATGTCTACCTCTTTAATTTCCTCGTAATCCTTATTTACCATGGTTATGGCCTTGGGATAATCCTTCTGCAACTCGTTGAGAATATCCATACCCCTTCTGCCCCGGCTCTTCTTCATGGGGTCTGAGGAGTCGGCTACCCTCTTCAATTCATCCAGCACAAAATTAGGCAAAATAAGCTGGGACTCAATAAAACCTGTGCGGTAAATATCAGCTATGCGGCCGTCAATAATTACGCTGGTATCTAAAATGGCCGGGGCCACTGTTTTATGCTCTTTCTTACTAGCCTTTTCCCTGGGTTGCCTGGTACGGTATATGACCTTACCGATTTCATCCTGTTTGCCCCTGCCGACCCAAAAACCAATATAACCTAAAAATAGGGAAAGAAGTATGGTTATATAG
>DXZC01000239.1 GCA_019415505.1 Peptococcaceae bacterium
TCCCATCGGTGAGAAGGCCAGCCATTTCAATAAATTTTTTAATATTCCGTTTTTCACCTAAATCCAGGTGCATACAATGCTTCACCGTATTAGTTAAAAACGCCTCGCCCTCATGGAGATCAATGGATTGTAGGGGGCAATCTCTAGCTGTGACTGCATGGGAATAAATATCTAAATTATCTAAATAATCGCTGATAATAGCGCTCTCAATTAAATCCTTTTTTGTGGAGCCCCGCAGCTTACCGGTTTTCCGGTCAACTACGGAAAAACCAACGCCAAAGGTGGTAAAGCCGCTATTCTCCTCATTCAACAGATAATCATACCGGGGGTCCCTAGCTTTTAATACAAAGGACGACGGCGCAGCGCATAAAGCCTTTTCAACAATTTTTTCAGTGAAATAAACGCGGCGGTCGGGCCAATCAACAGTAGCGCCATGATCTTGAAAAATAGCCAAGGCTTCCGGCGCCTGGAAAATAACGCCCTGATTTATAAGAATCTCCAAAGAGGCCTCGTTAACCTTTCTCAGAGCTTCACTAGCTAGTAACTGCCCCTCAATACCCTTATCCCAATGAATCATAATGGCAATTCCTCCTTCTTTTCCTGAGCGTTTTTCCAACGGTTAGGTGAAATTCCCTCAACCTTTCTAAATACATTAGTAAAATAGCTTTGATCAGAAAAGCCTACCCGTTGAGCGATCTCCGACAGAGAGCAGTCTGTCAGCAGGAGGCGCTTGCTCTCTTCTATGCGTATCTTATTAAGATACATAGAATAGCTTTGCCCGGTGGTCCGCTTAAAAAAATTACTGAAATAAGCAGGGTTCAAGTTTACGGCTGCCGCCACATCTTTCAGGGAAATATCGCTATAATGGTTCCTAATATAATGCATCGCCCGAAATATAACGTCCTTATTATGTACCTCTTTTTTAGCTAGGTAACTGCGCATGAATATATTGTTATTAGCAATAATTACATTTTCAAGTTCTTCCCTATTTTGGACAGAGATAATCTTTTCTAAATCAATGGCGCTGGGGTTAAAAATTTGCTCCAAATAAATACCGCTTTCTTTAGTTAGTTCCATTAAAACCTCGGTATACCTTAAAGCCCGGTGAATCATAATTTTAATATTTGTTTCCGAAAAAATATAATCAGTAAACGTGGAAATAATTTTCTCCAATTCCTTTTGCGAATAATTATTACACATTCCCTGGTTCTCCGGAAACAGTTCACTTATTATCTGATTGTAGGATAAGGTATCCCTATCATAGGAATTTTCTCGGAGCCATAATTGTATTGTCGTAGCCGCTTCAAGCCTATTTTCTTGGGACGGCGAGGCGTCCTCCTCCAATAGTAGAGTAATACCCTTTAAAGCGTTTTGGATAATGGAAATCATTGAGTAGACTTCAGCCTCAGATTTCACAGTAATTTCACTAAGGTGTTGGCGTATTTCTCTGGCTCGGGGTTTTAATAAAAAATTCAAGTCTAAAATATTGGTAATCATACAATCATCGGGAACCTGGTAAAGTAAGGGCCCAGCAGTCACAAAAAAGGGATCCTTCTGCGGTTGTATGATGGGAAAGGTAATATTTACTAAACCAAACGGACAAAAGTAAACCAGCGGCTCCTGGCGAAACTCCGACTCCCCAAACCCCTGTAAATAAGATTGACGGCAAATTTGCTTAGCGTCAAAAAAATGAATGAAACGACAAAAGTTGCTGCGGCTTTCATAGCCGCAGCAACCTAATTGACGTCCGCTCATATCGAAAAAACTGCATGATACACCAAATGACATAAAAATATCCCTAAGTAATTTGTTTATTTTTGCTTCTGTTGTTTGAAATTCGGTCTTTGTCATAAATACCCCTCATTTCTTTACCATAAAGCAATAACT
>DXZC01000024.1 GCA_019415505.1 Peptococcaceae bacterium
ATATTATATAAGAAAAAAATAGATTTGTCTATGTAATTTTCTGGCCAAAATACGGCCTGGCTGTAGCCTGGCGCATTAAGTAATTTTTCCGGGTAACGCATATTTAGGCCGGGTAGTCCAGTATGATAAAGGTAAGGTGGAAAGGAGTGAAATTATGTCCAAAAAAGAATTATTCCGCGCTGCGGTTGCCGATACGTTGGAGCTGCCCGGTGATATTGTGGCTGGGTTACCCCGCCTGGTTATCACAGGCCGGGAAAGTATTCTGCTGGAAAATCACGGCGGTATTGTCCACTATGATGAAGGCCGGCTGGTGGTAAGTTACGCTGGCGGTTATTTAGAGGTTAGAGGCGAAAACCTAGTTTTACCTTTACTGCGCAGCGATATCCTGGCAGTGGAGGGAAATTTGCTTTCCTTAGGTTTTACATCTGGTAGGGAGTGACTATGGGTATTAATAATTTTATTACTGGTTATGCTGTTATTAATATCAAAGGCGAAAATATAGAAGCCTTTGCTAACAGCGCTCTGGCGAGGGATATTACTATCAGGGGCTTAAAGCCGGGGGATAATGGTTACCGGGGTACGGTGGATGTGAAAAAATTGGCGGAGTTGAGGTATTTGGCCCACCTCAACGCCGTGTATTTTACCGTGGTGAGCATTGGCGGCATGCCTAAATTTATCCGCTCCCTCAAGGCTTACCGGGTACCTGCCCTTATTTTTGGTCTGACCCTCATCTTTTTAGTGTTTTATTGCCAGTGTATTTTAGGGGTACGGGTAGATACGGACGGCGATATTACCGCCTCGGAGGAGGCCCGAATCTTATCCCTGGCAGAGGATTACGGTATTGCTCCGGGGATTTGGCGCCGCCATATAGACTGGGACGCCGCCGCCCATGCCATAATGTCCCAATACTCTAACTTAGCCTGGGTGGGTTTTGAACGCAGCGGTGTAATTCTCACTGTGGAAATAGTGGCCAAGGATGTTAAGGACCCAGAGGCCGCCGTCCCAGGCGATGTGGTGGCCAACAAGGATGGGGTGATAAAATCGCTGTTAGTCCTTAATGGCCAGGCTAGGGTAGAGGTGGAAACCCCGGTAAAAAAGGGCGAGGTAATTATCAGCGGGGAGATATACTATTTGGACCCGGAGGGTAACACGGTCTCAGAACCCTCACAGGTACATGCCAAGGGCTTAGTGGAGGCGGCGGTGTGGTATACCGGTGAAGCTAGCGTAGCTTTAAAAAGGGTTGAGCCTGTTGCTACCGGACGTAAAAGCCAAACTGTAGTGCTGAACTGGCAGGGACAGGATTATATGCTGTGGGGCGGCGAGGACCCCGGTTATGAGGATTGGCAAACAACGGAAAAAACCTTAAAAATATCGGAGAGTTTAAACTTTACCACTTTTCGCCAGGTGGAAGTAACGCCTAAGGTAGTTGAATCCAGCCAGGAAGAAGCCTTAACCGCCGCGAAAAAACAGGCTTACGCCGCTGCCATTGAGTCCATACCCAAGAAAGGGGAAATCGTGGATAAACAGGTGGAAATCTTGGACGACGCCGGGGAAAGCGGTAAGGTACGGGTGCGCGTAACTGTGGAAACCAGAGAGAGGATAGGCAAATTCCAAGGTTTTACAGGTAATTTTTAAATTATTGTTGAGAATTTTCCGGAAAGAGGGTATAATAATATATTGAATTACAAAATGGTAAATTAGACAATTTATCCCAACTGGAGGCTCCCATTTCTCTATGAAAGAAACTAAAATTTCCTTAGGCGACGATGCTACCGCCGCTGTGGTTTTGGGTCAACGAGATGTTAATTTAAATCTGTTGGAACAAAAATTACCAGCCAGTATTATGGTCAGAGGCAATGAGGTGCATATTAACGGCGATTCTGGCCAACAGGCCCAGGCCCGCCATGTTTTTGAGCACTTAAAAACCTTAGCCGGCGCCCAGGTAGAAATAAATGAAAACGTGATAAATTACGCCATAGCCAGCGCCTCTGAAGGCGGCGGCCAGGTGGCGCGAACCCTAACTGGCAATGTTTACACCACCCCCCGGGGCAAGCAGATAAAACCGCGGACTATGGGGCAAAAAAAATATGTGGACGCCCTTAACCGCAACGATATAGTTTTTGCCATTGGCCCTGCCGGTACCGGCAAAACATACTTGGCTGTAGTTATGGCGGTGCTGGCCTTGAAGAAAAAAGAGGTGCGGCGGATAGTGCTTACCCGTCCCGCTGTGGAGGCCGGGGAAAAGCTGGGTTTTTTACCCGGCGATCTACAGGACAAGGTGGACCCTTATTTGCGCCCCCTCTACGATGGACTTTATGATATAATGGGGAGCGACGCTGCAGCTAAATTAATGGATAAAGGCATTATTGAGGTAGCGCCTCTCGCCTATATGCGGGGACGTACCCTTGACGACGCCTTCATCATCTTGGACGAGGCTCAGAATACTACGCCCCAGCAAATGAAGATGTTTCTCACCCGTATAGGTTTTGGTTCCAAGGCGGTAATTACCGGGGATATAACTCAAATTGATTTGTCTCCGGGGGAAAAATCCGGTTTGGTTCACGCTCAAAAGGTGTTGCATGAGGTACAAGGTATAGAATTCTCCTATTTAAGTCATCTTGATGTGGTGCGCCATCCTTTGGTGCAAAAAATCATCAACGCTTACGAGCGGGAGGAAGTAAATGAAAAGACGCAGTAATTCCCTGTTGTCCCGAAGTAAGGTTATATCAAAAAAGGACGCGGCTAGGCTAAAAAAGGATTATGTCTGGCTATGGTGGCTGGCCATGGTGGTATTTACCGCCTTTATTCTTATGGTACCCGCTTTTGGCAGCGGCGACAGCTATGAAGTAGGGGAAATATGTGATAATACCATCTATTATGAAGGCAACACTATTTCCTATATGAGCGAAGTTAAATACCAACAGGCCAAAGAAGCGGTAGAAGAACAAGTAAGCCGAGTTTATGTCCTGGATGAAAACAAGCTGCCGGAAGCTAAGAATAAGATCTCCGCTGCCGCTAATGGTATAATTGACATAAAAAACAATGAATCCGAGGATCATACCGAATTATACAAAAGCTTTTTAGGGGATAACTATAGCCAAGAGCTGGCGGATGATTTGGAGAACCTGGATGTTTCCCGCCTTAGTGAACTGGCTTTGGCGGCTAATTCTTTCCTGGACAAGTATTACGCCACCGGCGTTAAAGAAAGCGATATGACCGTGTTCCTCGATGAGATAAACAGTTTGATTGAGGAAGGGGAATACAGTGAAGCTGAAAGGGCGGTTCTGCATTATTTTATTAATGTCGCCCAGCTCACGCCTAATAATATTTATGATAGTAAAGCCACAGAGGCTATTATTGCCGCTCGGCAAGGCGAGCTGAACCCCATAGAAGTAACGGTGCGGCCCGGTCAAATTGTGGTGCAAAGGGGTACGGCAATTACCGAGGAACAAGTTGAAATGCTGGACAAGACCGGTCTTTTGACTGTAAGTAAGAGTAAGCTCTATTATCCTGGTATAGTCATACTCACTGTTATGCTGTATTTCCTAATGTACATTTATACCCGCCGTTTTTTCCCTGATTATGCCTATGATAAGCAGGGTGTACGGCTGTTGGCGACCTTTATGGTGTTCTTCCTTCTGGTTTGCCAGGGCATTATGATGTTTACCTCCAGTATGACAGGTCTGCTATACAGCGTATTGGGTTATCTCTTACCCTTGCCGGCTTTGGCCATACTTTTTGCTACCCTAACTAACCAGCGGTTTTCCTATTTTATTGTAGTTGTAACCTCTATATTTGTCTTTATACTCAGCTTAAATCAGCCCGCTTATGGCGTGGTAGCTTTGGTCAGCTCCCTTTACACTGTCCATATTGTGGGACGAATACGCGAACGCTACCAGCTCATTACCTTTGGTTTTTATATAGGGCTTTTTAATGTTATCAGCATTGTCGGCCTGGGTTTTGTCGGCGGACAAAATACAACCACTTTGATTGTGGGCGCGGTGGTAGGTATGCTATCCGGCTTTTTCTCCTCTTTACTGGCTTTAGGGGTGTTGCCTTTAGCGGAAACATTCTTTAAGGCTACCACTCCCATGAAGCTGTTGGAGTTGGCTAATCCCGGCCACCCTTTAATAAAACGGTTAATGACCGAAGCGCCGGGCACATACTACCACAGTGTGCTGGTTGGTAATTTGGCGGAGGTTGCCGCCGACGCCATAGGGGCTGATTCTAACCTGGTGCGGGTGGCTTCTTATTTCCATGATGTGGGTAAGCTGGAGCGGCCTAAATACTTTGTGGAGAATCAGGAGCCAAACATGAATCCCCATGAAAAGCTCAACCCTTCCTTGAGTACGTTAATCATTATTTCCCACGTTAAAGACGGTGTGGAGATGGCGGAGGATTACGCCCTCCCCCAAAGTGTGATCAATATTATTAATGAGCATCATGGCAACAGTGTGGTACAATACTTCTACCATAAGGCTAAGGCCAACGCCCACGGTGAGGACGTTAATATTGACGATTTTCGCTATCCTAATCCCAAGCCCCAATCTAAGGAAAGCGCTGTCGTTATGATGGCCGATAGCGTACAGGCAGCCTTGCAAAGCGTGACGCTGCACTCTAAGGGAGAGATGAAGGCAAAAATTCACGACATAATCCAGGGCCAGCTGGCGGCAGGACAGTTTGAAGAATGCGACCTAACCTTTAGGGACTTACATAAGGTCCAGGAAGCCTTTTACTCAGTGCTGAGCGGTCTTTCCCACTACCGCATTGAGTATCCCAGTATGTCTGATTTAGATAAAAAACAACTGGTTAAGGAATTGGCGGCGAAAAAGAAAATTGCCCCCGATGAAGTGGAGGCTTTGGTTAAGGAAACCCCGGCAACCGACTGGATTAGCCCCGAGGTGGGTATTGCTGTGGAAATGGACGCCCCCAAGGGCGAAAAGGCGTTTACCGGTATCAGTATAGATGCTATTAGTAAAGCTAATTCTTTAATAGATAAAAATTTCAGCGAAATAGTTAAGGAGCAACAGGAGATTACTTCGGAAATAAAAGAGGACGCTATTAAAGAGACTAGGGAGACTGGCGAAAATGAAGATAGAGATACGCAGTAATTTAGCTAATTTTCAGTTAAGTTATGGGGATATGGACCTTCTGGCTCAGGTCTTAAAAAGCGCGGCCCGCAGTGAGGGCAAGTCCCAAGGCACTGAGGTTTCCCTGTTATTTACTGATGACATTACTATCAGAAAATACAATAAAAAGTACCGGGGGCTTGATAAAGCTACCGATGTGCTTTCTTTCCCCCTGTTTGAAAAAGGCGAGGCGGTTAAATTCCCCGCCTTACCCGGTATGTCTAGGGTATCTTTGGGAGATATTATAATATCTTTAGAGCGCTGCGAAGAACAAGCCCAGGAATATGCACATAGCTTCCAGCGAGAGCTTTGCTTTTTAGGGCTGCATGGTTTTTTGCATCTCTTAGGCTATGACCATGTCCTGCCGGAGGAGGCTGAAATCATGGAAGGGCTGGCGGAAAAATACTTGAACTCAATGGGGGTAGGGCGATGAGAAAGACCAAAAACCTGGCTGAGAGCTTTTATCATGCCGGAGAGGGCCTCATTCATTGCTTGAAGCACGAGCGAAATATCCGCATCCATTTGACAATGGGCGTTATAGCCTTGATTCTAGGCTTCTGCTTGGGGATAAATCACTATGAATTTTTAGTTTTATTGCTCTTAATCGGCGCTGTGATTGTCAGCGAAATGATTAACACAGCCATTGAAAACGTGGTGGATTTAGTGACCTCGGAGTTTCATCCCTTGGCCAAAATAGTCAAGGATATCACCGCCGGCGCTGTGATGTTTTCCTGTATCATAGCGGTGTGCATTGGTTTAATTATCTTTATTCCTCATATTGTGGAATTATTTACCTAAAGATAGATAAACTAAGGAAAAAGGAGTGAAAAAAATGAAAAAAAGCGCCAGAGTTTTACTGTTACTGGGTTTACTGGTTCTGACCTCGACCCTGATGTTAACCGGTTGCGGCAAGAGCGACGGTGACGCTACAGAGCCGTCCCCTGAGGCGGTGGAGGAAACTATCTACTGTCCCCTCGACCATGAAGAATTAAGCGCCCTGCCGGAGAGGGTTTTTGCGGTATCCATTGACAATGGGGCCAAATCTGAGCCACAGTCCGGACTCAGTATTGCTGATACTGTTTTTGAGCTGCCGGTTGAGGGCGGTATTACCCGGTTTTTAGCGGTGTTTTACCATAATCAGCTTGATACTATTGGCCCAGTACGCAGCGCCAGGCATTATTATATAGATTTAGTTCAGTCCTTTAACGGTATTTATGTCCATTGCGGCGGCAGCTATATCGCGAAGGAAGCCCTGTCCGCCGGCGCTGTGGCGGATATTGATGAAATGGCCTATGGCTCCGAGTTTTGGCGTGATGATAAGCGTCAGAAGCCGACAAACCTTTATACGTCTTGGGAAAACCTCAATGGTATAGCGGAAAGCAAAGATATGCCTTTAGCTGGCGATATAAGCGGTTTTACCTTCTATGAGGACGATGAGTCGCAAGGGTTAAGCCAGGGTGACGTTACCACCATTGATATACCCTATACCTACAAGCCCGTATCATATACTTGGGACGCCAAAAGTGGCAGTTATTTGCGGTTTTCCAATGGTTCACCCCATATGGACGCCGCTAACGATACGCAAATATTTGCGGATAATGTTGTGGTTTTACGCAATGCTATTTCTGTGATTGACCCTAACAGCGGTATTTTAGATATGAGTTTTGTCGCTAACAGCGGTAGCGGCATATTATTCCAGAAGGGCAACGCCACACCCATTACCTGGTCCATGGGGCAAGAGTATTCGCCTCTGGTTTTAACCTTGGAGGACGGTACTGAGGCCAAGCTGGCGCCGGGCAAAACCATATTCCAGGTAGTTGATGAGGATATGGCGGTTGATTATGGCGGCGCAGCTCCTGCTGAAGGTGACGCCCCAGATGAAGGCAACAACAGCCAGGAGTAAGAGAAAGAGGATAAGGGGACATTATTAACGATATGGAAAAATTCCGTTCGGGCTTTGTGACAATAATTGGCCGGCCTAACGCCGGTAAAAGTACCTTGATGAACACCGTATTGGGGCAGAAAATTGCCATTGTATCAAATAAGCCCCAGACCACGCAAAATAAAATACGGGGATTTTATACCTCCGATAGCGCTCAGATTATTTTTATCGATACCCCCGGTATTCACAAGCCCAAGCATAAGCTGGGAGAATTTATGGTGGAATCGGCTAAAAGCGCTCTAGGCGGAGTGGACGTAATATTTTATATAGTGGACGCTGGGGAGAAATTTGGCGGCGGCGAGGAGTACATCATAAAAACCCTGCCCAGTGACGCGCCGGTTTTTTTGCTGCTCAATAAAATAGATCTTTTGACTCAGGCTGAGCTTTTTCAGTTGGTGGATTTTTATAAGGATAAATTTGACTTTGCTGAAATAGTCCCCATTTCCGCCCTTAAAAGTACCAATGTGGAGCGGCTTTTGGACACGGTTATAAAATACTTGCCAGAGGGTCCCTGCTATTATCCTGACGATATGGTGACGGATCAGCCGGAACGGGCAATAATGGCGGAAATTATTCGGGAAAAGGTTTTAGAACTCACTGAGGACGAGGTGCCCCACGCTGTGGCTGTAGAAATGCAGGAAGTAAAAGAGCGGCCAGGGGGTAAGGTATATGCCAATGCTACCATTTATGTGGAGCGGGAATCGCAAAAGGGCATTATTATTGGCAAAAACGGCGTTAAATTAAAGGAAATAGGCCGTCGCGCCCGGCTGGAGATGGAAAGGGCCTTGGGCTCCTCCTTTTATTTGGAGCTTTGGGTTAAAGTGAAAAAAGATTGGCGCAATAAAGAAATTTATTTGCGGAATTTTGGTTTTGATAAACGGCAAATAGAGGATTAAAGCTGTTAACTGAATGTTTGAGTAAGGAAGGTGAGATAATGGACGGCGTCCCTCGATGGTGCAAGAGCGTAAATACAGTAGAAGAAAATACGGGGGACCTGCGCCCCCGTTAAAAGGGGGTTATTATGAATTTAAAAGAAAAAATGGAACGCCTGGAACCCTTTATTTTAACTAGGGATTATCCGGGCATTGCCGCAGTTTTGGCGCCCTCGGCGCCAATTGACATCGCCGCTGTTCTGGGTGAGCTGGATGAGGATTTTATCTCTTCGGTTTTACAGTATCTCCCCTCGGACATTACTGGCGAGGTTTTGAGTCATTTAGAACCGGAATTGGTGCCCCAAATTATGCGGGATTTAGGCGATGAAAAAAGCGCCGCCATTCTGGAAACCATGTTTTCCGACGACGTAGCCGACATTCTTGGTGAGTTAAGCGTCCATGAGCAGAACGAAGTCTTTGAATTGATGGAAGACGAGGATGTGGAGGACGTTAAGGGCCTGTTGGTATATCCTGAGGATACTGCTGGCTCCATTATGACCACGGAGTTTGTGGCCCTGAATAAAAATGTTTCCACCGAAGAGGCTATAAATATTTTGCGGGAGAAATCTCCCTCCGCGGAAACTGTGTATTATGTGTATGTAATAGATGATGATGATGTTTTAGTGGGTGTTCTTTCCCTGCGTGATTTGATTGTAACGCCGCCAAACTGGACGGTGGAGCACATAATGCATACTAGGGTAAAATATGTTACTGATTACATGGACCAGGAGGAAGTGGCTAATTTAGTATCTCGCTATGATATTATGGCCGTACCGGTTGTGGATAAAGAACACCGTTTAGTGGGGATTATTACCGTGGATGACGTGTTAGACGTTATTCAAGAAGAGGCTACCGAGGACGTTCTGCGTATGGCTGGCGTTCATGAAGATGAATTAGACGAGGATGAATCCTTTGGCGAAAAAGTAATTACTTCCGTGAAGTCACGTCTGCCCTGGCTGGTTCTCACCTTATTTGGCGGTATACTTTCCGGTATTATAATTGGTAATTTAGAGAGTGAGTTACAAGCTGTGGTAGCCCTATCTTACTTCATACCGCTTTTATGCGGCATGGGGGGGAGCACGGGGACCCAAAGCTCCACTGTTACAGTGCGCGGTATTTCCACCGGCCAGTTAGACGCCTCGGAGTTTTTCACCAATATTTTTCGGGAATCCTGCGTGGGCTTTATTGTGGGCGGGTTCTGCGCCCTGGTATTAGCGTCGATAACTTATGTTTGGCAGGGCAGCGTTATTCTCGGTTTGTTAGTTGGCCTTACCTTGATATGTAATATGGTGTTGGCGGCGGCTATTGGCACTTTGGTACCCTTGGCTCTGAAAAAGTTTGGCGCTGACCCAGCTGTGGCCTCAGCACCCTTTATCAGCACCAGTATAGATGTTATTGGCCTGATAATTTATTCGATATTGGCATACCTCTTTATGCCCTTACTTTTGGGGATAGCATAATGAAATATTACCCGGTTGAAGCCCTGATAATTAAGGCTCTGGATTATGGTGAGAGCCATAGAATATTTACTTTATTCAGTAAAGAGCAGGGTAAATTTGCCGCCATAGCACGGGGCGTGAAAAAGCCAAAAAGCGCCTTAAAGGGGCATTTACAGTTAGGTAACCGCTGTGATTTTCTTTTATATCATGGCCGCGGTCTGGACACTATATCCCAGGCGGTGGCTAAAGATTCCTATCCCCATATCAGAGAAAATCCCAGGTCTTACCTTTACGCCTCATATTTTATGGAACTGCTCAATATATCCTTACCGGAAAGAGAAGCTGAGGCGGAAATTTTTTCCCTGGCTTGCCAGGTTTTCCAGGCTTTGGCTTATATTTCCCCGCCTACCTTAGCCCGATATTTTGAGTTAAGGCTCTTGGCGGCTCTCGGTTATGATAGCGATTTTAAGCATTGCGCTGCCTGTGGCGGTGAACTAAAGGAGGGTTTCCTTTCGCCGCGTTTTCCCGGTGTAATTTGTGAAAAATGCGGCAGCGGCTACCCTGTTTCCCCTCAAGCCTTATATGCCCTGAACTACTATCGGGGTAACGATTTAGAGACCTTGGAGCGTCTTAAAATTAGTTCGGAGACAGCGCGTCAGGCGTCTAACGCCACCAAGCACCTGCTTACCTACAACTTGGAGAAAAAGATTAAATCCCGTGATATCCTAGGGGAATAACTTGTTTTCTATAGGGCGGTTTTTCGTTTTCCTCGCCCTTGTCTTTTCAATACCATGTTGGGTTCTTGAAAGCTTTACTCCGGAAGGATAAATTGGGCGTTTATGGTTAAACGTGGGTTAGCTTTGCAGGTAAATAGCAACGGCTGGTAGCTGTGCTACCTATAAATTTTCCTACTGTCTAGTTGTAGCTGCGCTGTTTATAAATTAATCCACTATCTAGATACCTTTAATTGCTAGAAAGGATTACTGGTGGGATTTATTTATACTTTTAGCAACGGCATTTTTTAATAGTTACTGCGGCGGAGATGGGGTATTTGATAGTTTCCGGCCCTGCTAAAGGAAAAACTACCGTAGCTTTAACTGCTGACATTTAGCGTTATATAATAATTTATCGTAGAAGAAAAAGCCGCCGCACCGTATAATACGGCGCAGCGGCTTTTCAGCGGTTACCTGGGGGTGGTTAGAGGCTTTTGGCAGCTTGCTGGGTCGGTTGATTATCCTCCCTTGTTTTCTGTTCTTTGCGTTCAATTAGCTGTAGCCAAGCTAAGGCGGCAATTACCACACCCATACCCAGTATTTGTATGAGGGACAAGGGCTGTCCTAGGACAAAATATCCCAGTATAGCGGCAACTATAGGGTCTAAACTGTACATAATCACTACCAAAGGTGCTTCCAGGTTGGCAAAGGCTCTTAGGAGGAAGAAGTAGCTGCCTACCATGGGAATGAGACCTAAGCCCAATAGGGCTATAATAGATACTGCGCCATGATGTGACACGCTAACCGCTATTTCCGCAGCAATACCCCAGGGCGGCATTAAAAAGGAGAGGGCGACAATGGCAACTAGATTGGTCCAAAAGAGATAAGCGTCATAATCGTAACCTTCGCCTACGGCGTAATTGCAGAGGCTGTAACCTACGGCAAAGGCCACAATCACCGTTATCATCCACAGTAAGCCGGGAATGGTGATAGATAGGGTAGTCCAGACCTGTAGAATCAAAACTATACCGAATATGGCTACAATACCGGAGATTATTTTGGCCGGGGTTATCTTATTTTTCCAGACCACACGGGCTATAACCACAACTAAAAAGTAATTCAAAAAAGTTAGCACTGAAGCCACAGCTACCGGCGTGCCGGCGGTTATACCCTTGGCGTAGCACCAGTTAGAGCCAATAACCCCCACTAAACCAACTGCCAGATAAATTATGATACCTTTTTTATTTAGCTTCAGTCCCGATGGATTCTTGACCAGGGCGCAAATGAGAAAGAACAATACCATTACAGCCGGGCCGCAAATGGCGATAGTGGTTTCCGAATAACCCATATTGCTGAGTATTGCCACAAAGGTACCGTAGGTTCCCCAGCAGATCCCAGCTAAGGCGGCGTAAATGATTCCCATTACAGATTTGCTCATAATATAACCTTCTTTCCTTGAGGTTAATTCTTCTGTTTAATTCATTAATTCAGCCTTTTTAGGTTAATGCAGCATCCGCGGCCTTTACGATGTTCGCAATTTCGGTCAACTGTTCATCTGACAGTATTTTGGGATAATGTGTTTCCAAAATACGGCGGGCTTCTGCGTTAGCGGCCTGAGACAGATCCATGGCGCCGTTCTGGAGCCATTCCTCCCTGGTACATCTGTTCATGATACGAGGGCAGGACTGCAAGTTCCTGAAGTTTTCAAAGGTGTGTTGGGCGCCCAGGTATTCGCCTTTAATGCCCACTTCCTTAATGAGGTCAACCGCCAAGGTTTCGTCATTGACGGGAATACCCCCTAATACTGTTTGCATCATGCGTATAAAATCCGCATCGGCAACTATTTGCCCTAAATCCATGGTTAAGCCGCTTTCCAGCATGCCCGGGCCGTATATCATGTTGGCTCCTGCCAACATGGGGAGCATAGCTGTAATGCTTTTTTCGTAACCTGCTTGCAGGTCTGGCGCCTTACTGTCTGTCTAGGTACCGGCTACTAGGGTGGGTAACTTATACAGCCGGGCAATGGCGGCAATGCCGGCGCTGATTAGACCCAACTCCGGACAACCCACCATGGCGGCGGCGTTGTGCCTCATATCCAAAGTGCCGGTGGAGCTGCCGTAGATAAAAGGCGCACCCTTGCGGACAATTTGGGACAGGGTTAAGGCCGCTAATATTTCGGCGTTAGCTACCACCAAGCAACCTGCCAGGGTAACTGGGGCCATACCACCGGACATAGCCATGGTTAGAATCATCGCCGGAATATTGTATTTTGCCGCTGTTATGGTGGCGGCTACAGTGCTGTCGGGAATTGACAGGGGGCTAATGGTACAGCCGCCCAACATCATAAGGGGCCGTTCCTGCAAGTTATGGTAGCCGCCGGCGGCCGCGGCCCCCATTTGCATGAGAGCCTCCGCTGTTTGTTTATTTTCCGGACTGGCTAAGGCCGGCTTTTGTGAATTGGTTAAATGGGCTTCAAACCCATGTAAACAGGCTGTTGCCTCTGGGACGTCACGAGCCACCATGGTATCAAAGAGAAAGTCGTATTCAGCTAGATAATCCACCAGGCGGGAGCAGTCGGCAATATCCTGTTTCGTGGTTTCTCGCAGTTTGCCGGTTTTAAGGTCATGGATAAATATGCCTAAACCAAAGGGACAGACATAAACCCGGCCATCCTCCAGAATTATGTCGTATTCGGGGCTTTTACCCGCTAAAAATACGCTGGCAGGGGCTGAAGCAATGGCGCTCTCTACTAAATGGGCGGGAATCTTTACAGTATCCTTTGCCACATAAGCCCCTGCTTCAGCAAAGTAGTTTAAGGCTTCTTTGTCGTTGACTTGCACACCGGTATAGCGTAACACCTCCAGAGTTGCCAGATGAATATGCTGTAAATCATCCTGGGAAAATAATTGCAACGCCGCACCGGTAAAATTGTTGTAACCGGCATTTTTTCTCCTAAGCATAATAACCCTCCTTAACTTTTAGTTAATGTAAAATTGTGTCTTTTCCCTTTATTAAAGCAAATACCATGCCACAGGATTCGACGGAAAAAATGCCTGTACAGAGTTGTTGCACTACTTTGACGGCCTATTTTTGACAAATTATATTTTACAGACTTGGGGGAAAGTTACCAAAAGACCACCAAGCTTTGTAAAAATAAAATTTAATTATTGTTAAATTATATTTTACAAATAACATTTTTCTTAACATAGAGCAAAAAATCTATATTATTATAATTTCATCTTTACAAGCAACCGGATAAATTATAATATTAAAGTTGAGAGAGGTGGAAAAAATCTATGAAAAAAGAAGATATGTTATTGCAGCTTAAGGAGTTAAAAAAAGAAAACAAGGTTTTACGTTTTGCCTTGGATAATATCCATGAGGGTGTGTTAATTACAGATGAGAAGGATGTTATCGTTGTTTACAATAAGGAGGTGGAAAAAACCGAAGGAATAGCCAGAGAAAAAATGTTGGGCCGAGTGGAAAAAGAAGCTTATGGCAATATTTATAATTATAATTTTGACCAGCTTTTTACCAAGGCGGTACGGAAGTCCGGCGAGGCGATTATTGGCGCTTACCATGAATATGATTTAGGGCGAGGCAACAAAACTGCCATTTTATTTGATGTAAAGCCCGTGGTAGACAAGGATAAGGTGATTGCGGTATGCACCATTGGCCGCAATATTAACCAAATAAAGGAATTTATTGTCGATACCTTGGAAACCCAGCAGAAATTTAACCGCCAGCTTGGTAAGGAAATATCGGGGGCCAAATATTTCTTTGAGGATATCATTGGCGAGAGCGCAACAATGAAGCGTTTAATTGCCCAAGCTAAAAAGGTGGCCTTGCGGGACTCGCCCATTTTAATTTATGGGGAAACCGGAACCGGCAAAGAATTGCTGGGCAGCAGCATACATAATCATAGCTTATATTGCGACGGTCCCTTTGTCACATTAAATTGCGCCGCCATTCCCGAAGCCTTGCTGGAGAGTATTTTATTCGGGGTGGCCAAGGGCTCTTATACCGGGGCGGTAGAAGGGGCGGGGTTATTCGAGCAAGCCAATAACGGCACTTTATTTTTAGATGAAATAAACTCTATGCCCCTTAATTTACAGGCTAAGTTACTTCGGGCCGTGCAAGAAAAACGAGTGCGGCGGCTGGGCGGCAGCAAGGAGATACCGGTGAATTGTCGCATAATTAGCGCCTGCAACCAAAGCCCCCAGGAGATGCTACATTCCAATGTAATACGGGAGGATTTATTCTTCCGTTTAGCCACCGTAGAATTGACTATTCCACCCCTGCGAGAGCATAAAGAGGATTTGGAATACTTAATTGGTTACTTTTTACAAAAGTGTAATATCCGTTTTGGCCTCTTTGTGGAGGATATTTCCCAGAATTTGAAGGAGTTATTGCATCAATATGATTGGCCCGGCAATGTACGGGAATTAGAAAATTTTATTGAAAGTTCTATGAACCTGGTAGAAGCCAGGGAGCGAGTTCTCGCTTTGCGGCATCTTTCCGATTATTTCCGCGATAAGTTCAACAGTATGGAGGCTAATTCAAATTGCCATCATAATTTGGGCCAAGAAATCAAAGATAAAATGAGGGCGTACGAAAGAAATCTCTATAAAGGTTTATTAATTAAATATAATTACGGTATTGCTAATTTGGCTAAGGACTTAGGTATGACTCGGCAGAATGTTTACATTCGTTTGAAAAAGCTGGGTATTCAGTTACCACAATGAAGACAGTAAGAACGCTAAGTAGAAGATAAAGGTTCAGAGGAAACAACCTCTGAACCTTTATTTTAATTTGTTAAGTGGCTGGTGGCAGCAGTATAGCTTGGCCTCTAGGATGTGGCGTTTAGCTCTGTTTGCCGCCGATTTTTCCCGACCAGAACGAAAAACCAACCACAGCGGCCCAGGTGGGTTTTGGCGGACATATTGTCGAAAGATTCTTCCATGTTTACTTGCCGTTCTCGACAATTATCTTGGCTGCCAGGAACTATAATATGTACATGGATTGATGTTACCTCAACCTGAGTTACTTATATTTATATGGCCGGGGTCAGGTGGAGGGCTAGAAAAAAGGGGTTGAAGCGCCATGACGTCTTATGTAGTATACGGTGATTTACTGTTTTTAATGAATTTACTCATGGATTTTACACTCCTCTATGGCGTGGCCCGTTTTGGCAATTTCCCAACCAGGTTATTGCGGCTATTTTTGGCCTCCTTGTTAGCGGCCTTTTATGGGGTGGCGGCAGTTTATCCCCAGTACGCGGTATTAAACGGTATATTTTGTAAGACCTTAGCTTCCCTTGCCATTGTAAAATTGGCTTTTTGGTCCTGCCAGGGTAAAAAGTATCTCCGGGCAGTGGCTTATTTTTATCTTTTAAGCTTCCTAATGGCCGGGGCTGTAATGGGGGTAACTTGGTTCTTTAATGAAAAGGGCTGGTCCGGCCAAGTTATGTCCTTCACCGCTATGGCTTTGGCTTTCGCCGTGCTCTTGGCCTTAATGCTATCTCGCTGGGGCATGGCTTATGTAAAGGGTAACCTCCGGCGCAATGAGGGCAGTGAGGAAATAGAAATTTGTTTAGGCGGTAAGTCCGTGCGGGTTAGCGCCTTATTGGATACAGGTAATGAGCTGTTGGACCCTGTAACTAGGTGTCCAGTGGCTGTAGTGGAGTTTGAGGCTCTTAAACCCTTGCTGCCCCTGGACTTTGCCGATTCTTTCCGGGGCCAGACCGATGTTGGCGGTATTCTCAGCAAGTTTATAGATACGCCCCTTGGTAAGCGAATGCGCCTTATTCCCTTTTCCAGCATTGGTAAACGCAACGGTATGCTGTTAGGGGTTAGGCCCGACTGTATTAGGTTACCGCAAAGAAAAGGCGCTGTAGTGGAAAATGCCGTGGTTTGTTTGTACAAAGGCTCCCTCCATACCAGAGAGTCCTGCCGCTGTATTGTTAATCCCGCTATTTTGGATTCCCTATAAAGATAAACAGGAGGAAAAACCATGGAAGTGAAAAGTCTGCGCAATTTTATGGTACTTTTTTTACCGGTGCTTTTACAGCCGCCGGAGGAGAAGTCCGTATTTTATGTGGGGGGGAGCGACGTCCTACCGCCGCCGTTAGAATCCGAGGAGGAAAGAAAGATGCTTTTGCGGCTTGGCGAGGGCGACGGTGAGGCTCGGGATATTTTAATAGAGCATAATTTGCGCCTTGTGGTTTACATTGCCCGGCGTTTTGAAAATACCGGTATTAATATTGAGGATTTAGTCTCCATTGGCACTATTGGCCTGATTAAGGCGGTAAATACCTTTGATATTTCTAAAAAAATTAAATTAGCTACATACGCTTCCCGCTGTATTGAAAATGAGATTCTCATGTATTTGCGGCGCAATGGTAAAACCAAAGGGGAAATATCGTTAGATGAGCCCTTAAACGTGGACTGGGACGGCAATGAACTGCTGCTTTCAGATATTATGGGCACAGATAGCGACCTTTGTTCACGGGAATTAGAAAGCGAGGTGGATAAGGCTTTACTGCGTATGGCTATGGAAAAACTCAGCCCCCGGGAAAAGGTAATAGTAGAGCTGCGTTATGGTATTGACGCCGAAGGGGAGGAAAAAACCCAAAAGGAGGTGGCAGAGGTTTTAGGTATATCCCAATCTTATATTTCCCGTTTGGAAAAACGCATTATCAAGCGCTTACGCAAGGAGATAATGAAAACAATCTAAATAAAATAAGGCGTTTCCTAAGCTCTAAGAGGCTTGGGAAACGCCTTAATTATAGGGCGGCTGGTAAATTTAACTCTACCATTTCTGTGGTATCATAAACCAGCTCCATTTCCGTAGCTAGATTTGCCATAACGCCGCCGGGAAAGCTAAGGGCCGCACTGAGGGCTTTGCTGTCGCCAATAGCCTGTATAGTCAGGGGAAAGGTTAAAGTAGTGTTATTTAGTTTAATTTTAACTCCCGACCCAGTACCCGCGGTTGTAAATCCTGAAGCTGTGGTTATGCGTATGTTATTAACAGCTATAGCCTCGGCTCCGGCGTTCCAAAGCTCGTTAAGAATTAGCACCAAATCATTTGCTATTAGCTTCTTTTGGCTGGGGATATTAAGGTTTATTCCCGGTCCCTGGACGTCTACAGTGCCGGTTGCTGCCGTAAGAATAGCATATTCTTCTTTTAAAGTGTCTATGGCGGAGCTTTCCGAGGTGCTGGCCTCTGAGAGAATCGTCAGTTCCTCCCTTAAATCCCTTTCTTGGCTGGCTAAATTTGCCCGCTGCCGGTTCATTTCCCCTAGGATTACCACCAGGTCGCTGTTGCTTTGTAGACTTAGGTCAGAAAAAGCCGCTGCATTAGTATGGTATTGTACGGAAATAATAAAGCCGAGAAGTAGGCAAATAATAGTTAAGCTGGCGGCAGCTTTGGTTTTAGTCCTCAATTTGACCGCCCCCTTTGGCGTTGGTTTGCCGCCTTTTTTTATACCGCCGCTTCTGAATGAGCAAACGCCGCATAATACCAAAGTTGGTAAAAATCCGGAAGATAAAGACGAATACCACGGCAATAAATAGCTCTACGCCTAAATGGTCGCCTAAATATATGAAGGCTGCCCCTAAAAGGGTGTTGAAAATAAAACCGCTGAGGAGAATTAGACTGTCAAACTTTTTTTCTAGCATACCCAGGTAACCGCCTAAAAGGGAATCTAAGGCGCTGAGTAGGAGTACGGAAAGGTATTGGGCAAAAGCCAAGGGGATAATAATATTGGCATAAATGCCTAAGACAACGCCAATAATAAGACCGAAAAGCGGCAGTAGCCATATCATATTAGTAATCTCCTTTCTGTTCTTGCCCTGATTCCTGTTCTTGTCCGGCTGCGGTTAGATGGTTGTGAGGTATTGTGCCGGTATAAGCTGGCACAATTATTTCTTCCTGGGGAATTGCGGTAAATAAAACTTGGGAATCTAGGAGGTCGCTATAAATTGAGCTGTTTTTTAGGGCTGTCATAAGTTCATTTTTATCCCCGGCTACCATTATTTGGTAGGGTGGAGCCAGGCGGGTTTGGTCAATCATGATTACCGTACCCACGCAACGAATGGCTGTAGAGGCCAAAACCCTTTGGCCGTTAATGGCAATGGCTTGGGCGTAGGGCCGTAAATCGTTGATTAAGAATAAAAGCGTTGTGTCGTGGATAATGTAAAGCTCCGGGTCGTAGTCCTCCGGCGAGGTTTCCTGGGCAATGGCCGCGGCCTCGCTATTATCGTTGAGCTCCAGTAAGAGGCCAGGCGAGATAATTTCTGTATAACCTGCCTGTGCCTTAAGGTTTTTGTTGGCGTCCTCCAGCTCTTTAATGATTTGTGCGTCAAAATTTTGGGCTAAGGAATAGCTCTCCCTTTGGTTAAGCAGAGAGGAGACGCTGGCGGACAAACGGCTGTTTTCTTCGTCCAGCTCTTCTATTTGGTCTATTAAATTTTCCTGCACTGTATTATTACCGGAGTCGGCAGCGAAATGGGAGCGCAGCGTGGCAACGCCAAAAAAACCAAGGGTCAGCAATATTAAAAAAATCGCTACCCCGGCCCACAGCCGCTTAAAATTATGCCGTCGCTTTTTTCCTGGGGGCAAATCCTCTCACCTCTAATGTATAATTATGTCGAATTTACGCATTAGCCGCTTTGTGTTTTTATTATAAACCAAGATAGGGCATTTTTCCAGCAAAACGCCATTATTTTTTTATCTTAAATTGAAAGGTATTTTTTAAATATTGTCGAATAAAATACAAGTGATACCCATTTATCTGAACAGAGGAAATTTATGACTGGGAATATTTTAACCGTAATCATATCAGCCTTGGATATTTTTATAATGGCCTTTGTCATTTACAAAATACTCATGCTGTTGAAGGACTCCCGGGCAATGCAACTCCTCAAGGGTGTATTAATATTATTTATCGCTTATATCGTCAGCGGTTGGCTAAATCTTACCACCGTACATTGGATTTTGGGCAAAAGTTGGAGCGTCATAGTTTTGGGTATTGCCATTATTTTTCAACCGGAATTGCGTAATGCCCTGGAAAAGCTAGGCCGTAGCCACCCTCTATTTTTTGGCGCCAAACAACCCAGCGCTATGACGGCGACCGCCGCCGCTTTGGAGGAGGCTATTTTAGTAGCTGCCAACCATAAAATGGGGATGCTTTTAGTCTTACAGGGCGCTACGGGGCTTAAACAACAAATGGAAACCGGAGTTTTGTTAGACGCGAAAGTCAGCAGTGAGCTGCTTTTAAATCTATTTTTTAAAAACTCGCCCTTGCATGACGGCGCCGCTATTCTCAGCGGCAACCGGGTGGTAGCTGCCGGCTGCATTATGCCCCTCACCTTAAAAGAGGATGTAGCTTCAGATTTAGGTACCAGACATCGGGCTGCTATTGGCACCTCGGAAATGTCCGACGCCTTGATTTTAGTCGTTTCTGAGGAAACCGGCATAATATCCTCAGTGCGCCACGGCCACATACAACGTAATTTATCGCCGCGAAGCCTGAGGCGGACTTTATATGATTTTTATAATATACCTGCCCTGAAAAAGAGAAAGAAGAAGCAAAATGTTTAAAGGACTATGGCGGCGTTTGGAAAGGAATAATTTAATATATAAAATAATTTCCTTGGCTCTGGCCGTATTGCTGTGGCTTTTTATAGCCCAACCGTTTCCCCAGCTTATTCCTTAAACTATATACTTAACCCATATATAAATAGATAAAGAGATAGAAATAAAAGAGAAACAGAGGTGTGTCTTATGAAAAAGCTTTTTGGAACTGACGGTGTGCGGGGTGAAGCTAATAAAGTTGTTACACCGAGCTTAGCCTTTGAAATAGGGGCCGCCCTAGCCTTAGTTTTACAGGAAAAACAGCCAAAACCAACGGTGCTGGTTGGGCGGGATACCCGTCTTTCCGGCTCTATGATTGCCGGGGCCATTATGGCGGGGGGGGGTTCTTATTAACAACTCCCAGCCCCCGCGACCTCTC
>DXZC01000240.1 GCA_019415505.1 Peptococcaceae bacterium
GTATAAGAGACAGCCCTGGGGGTGGCCCAGTCCGTAAAGGATAAATGCCACCTAATACTGTGTTTTGGCAAAGCCACCTTTCCCCATCAGTTAATCAGGGTCTTTCTCGTGGAGCAGATTTACCGTTCCCTGAAAATAATTAAAAACGAGCCATATCATAAATAAGTGAATTGATTAGCAAATAAAGCAAATAAAAACTACTGCCCCTTGGCAGTAGTTTATTTTTTTATAATTAGTTTTCTGTAAAGCCCTGTAAACATTTTACCTGATTTGGGCCTCACATTTTATGTCATTTGGCAATCAATTAACGGTAGCAGTCTTAACCTTGTAAAATAGCTGTACCTGCCAACTTCCCCGCAAACACTTAAAATTATGGTATTGCAAGTCAACATCGGAAAACTATGCCTTGGCGGAAAAGTTACGCGCCAGGGCAACGGTATATTTTTTACCTTGAGAAAAAGTGAAAACTTTAATAGCTCTATTAAGTGTCGTAATTTTTAGGTGTTAAAGGATTGTTGGCGTATATACGGCGTAGATTGGTAGCGCTGTGTTAAAATTAAACATAGGTGCTGTGCTGTCAGACGGCCTAGAAATACCGGAAGTTAACGAAACAGCTTTAGCTACCAAGTTATCTATATCCCTTGGCTTTGGTGTATTTAAAGGCGTTAAAATGCACTTCTATACTCAACCTTTCAGGGGTACAAATTTTTTCTCCTTGAAATAGCCAACCTCGAAGTCATGTAGTTTGAGGAAATCCTCGGCTTTGCCAAAGTACCCCGCTACCTCCTCTTTACTATGGGCGTCGGAACCGACTGTCAGATTTTTACCCCCCAAAGCCGCATATTGCTCTAAAAAACGGGGAGCGGGATAAAATTCGCTACAGCCTTTGACGTAAGCCTTGGTATTTATTTCCGGTACCGCCCCATGGTTTATCAGGTTTGTGAGTATTTCCGCGTCAAGCTGTTGGATTTCTTGAAAATAGGGATTATTGCACTTAGGCCAATCCAAATGCCCTAAAACTTGAAAGCCGCCTATAGCTGTGAGCCGGCGCATTTCATCATAATAGCGTTGTACAAAATAACGTCCCCCCTCGGCCAGCATCATATCGGCGCCGCACCATAGCCAATGAATACCGTAATCTAAGGGTAGGAAGTGCAGGGAGACGAGAATCATATCCAGCTCTTTTTTTTGTAATTCCTCGTATTCCCTGGGGTGCTGCTGGGGGCCGCCAAATTCCACCCCTTTGAGTATCTCCAGTCTATCGCTATATTTATCCCTCGCTGTCTCTATTTCCCGGTGGTAAGCCTCAAAATCCAGGAGGAATTCCCTGGGTGTGGGGTCGCCGGGAAATATTTCATGATGATTGGTAAAGCAAATGTGTTCTAAGCCCCGGTCTATAGCCGCTTGGCACAGGGAATCAATGGAGTCTACAGCGTCAGGGGAGGTATTGCTGTGTACATGGCAGTCAGCTTTTATTATCATAGTTAATATCCTTCTTATTTTGGTGTTGGGCGAAATTTTCCTCGCCCTTATAATATATACCTTCAACCTGGTTTAATGTCAAGTATAAAAAGGAGGGGCCGTCATAACGGCCCCCTTAAATTGAGAATTGAGGATTGATGTTGGTGAAAGTAATGGTTAAGATTAAATAGCAACTTAGCCTTTATTCGCCACAGCGTTTGGCGGGATTACCAGCAGATTTTACAGCAATAGCGCAATCTTCACAATAGGTTTTATCATTGATAGTATAAACATCGTCCTTTTCTACTTCAACACCGCATTTTACACATTTAGCCATAATATATGCCTCCTTAATTTTTTCAATAAATACTATAC
>DXZC01000241.1 GCA_019415505.1 Peptococcaceae bacterium
CTCGGAGATGTGTATAAGAGACAGATAATTATCTGGCCAACGCCAGAATGATGATTGTTCTGTTACAAATGAATTATGATATGTCCCTGGACGGCCCCCTCAATCCCCTGGGCAATTATTACCAAAGCGGCTTAAAACGCTATAACAACCTATACGATTTTATTAATAATTTAACTGAAACTATGGACTTGGCTGAGCTCTATGATACCACCCACATGACGGTTCAAACAGACGGCGGCACTTGCCGGGTAATGGTATCCAACCGCAATGAGGATAAGGTGTATTTAATACCCCGCAGCCATTTTAACAGCCAGGATTTCTTTGATAACAATAGCTATAATACGCCGGATAAAGATTACGAGATATACGATAAAAATGACAGCCTTGACGACGCTATGGCCAGCCAAAAGGTGGCAGGGGTATCCTTTCATCTTATAGGAGAATCGGAAGCTGAAGCCTTGGGTAACGGTTCCCAAGGCAATATTGACGACTGGTTAGAGCAAGAGTTCGGCTTCACCCCGGGCTTTAAAGATGATGGTGTCGTTGTTCAGCTCCACAAGGATTATAAAAGAGGACACCATACTGCTTCTAATCTTCAGAAGGATTGGGACTATTGTGAAAGAGGCGGCGCTATTTTCAGTGGCGAGCTGATGGATTACAGGGATATTAGTGCTGAAAGCGTATGTACAAAAGACGACCCCGACTCCCTGGCCTTTATTTATTGTGGTTCAGCAGCGGAGTTCGCAGAACGAGACAAGGAGACGCCCTTGCCGGAGGTAAGTTCAACTGCGCCTAAGAAAGTAACAGTAACGGACTGGGCTAATCTGGAAGAGGCTGTAGATACTTTGAACAGCGGCGACACTCTGGATTTAAGTCAATTACCCTCTAACGCTGACTCTGCAGGGGCTGATATTTATATTGGCCAATACCTAAGTGACGCTTTTGAGAATATAACTATTATCGGTAATGGGCAGGCGGATTTTAGAAGTTACATAGCATTTAACCCCTTAAGGACAGACACCGGAGCCCAGTTCACGTTGGAGAATATTAATATCTTATTAAAGTCTCCTGTACCTTATGGCTCTGACGGCATACATTTTTATGATGATTATGCATCTGACCTGAAAATAAATAAAAATGTTGCGATTTCCTACGATGGCGACATTAATTCCCACTATTACTGCACTGGGATATCTGGTATCTTCGATACTATAGAGGGCTGTGACAGCAGCGCCACCCTGACACTGCGCAACCTTAATTATGGCATTGAAGTAGCCCGCAACAAGACTTTGACCATTAAAAATCTCAATATGATAGTCGAAAGGTGCAAGAATTACGCTATTAGCGGCTCCTTTGTATTGGACGGCGGTACCTACATTTTTGATGACAATTCCGGTGGTGATTTTAACAAAGATTTACAACCTTCCAACCTTAAAAACTTACCCATGGTAATTGCCACCAGAACTGATGACGGTAAACATGAATATAGCGGCTGCGGCAAACTGGAGATACCCTTGACTGACGCCGCGGGAAACCAGTTAGGTGGCCAAAAGCTATATTTAAAGAACTATGCCACCGGGGAACGCCAGCCCTTTACAGTTTGGCAATTTGATGAAAGTAGTAAATATGCCGGTTACAACAGCACTTTTAGTACCTTTTTGGCCCCAGGTTCTTACTCTATAGAAAATAGTGACGACACATTGCATACGCCCTATTTTACTGTAGAGGCGGGAAAACACTATACTCCCCCCCTACAGCTCACCGATGAGGAGCGTCCCTTGCCAACTGGGGAAATTGACA
>DXZC01000242.1 GCA_019415505.1 Peptococcaceae bacterium
GAATGGATATGAAGTACACAGTAAATTTTAAATCCCACGGTAAAACAGCGGAAGTTGAAGCTGGCAAAACTATTATTGACGCCGCGGCTTCAGTTGGTATTGCCGTGGAGGGAAACTGCGGCAGCGCTGGGAAATGCGGCAAATGTAAGGTTCATGTAGTCCAGGGTTTTAACCCTGAGGCTGAAAGGGTTGGGGAAAAGTTTTTTACAGCAGAGGAAATGGACAACGGCTGGGTTTTAGCCTGCCGCTATACAGTAGACCGGGATATGACTGTGGAAGTACCTATCCAAAAGGACGCGTTTAGCCGCAAGACTAAGTTAAACTCCCTGTTGGATAATATTGTCATCAACTCCCCGGTAAAAAAGGTTTATATTGAAATGCCCAAGCCTTCAATTAAAGACCAATGCCCGGATTTTGAACGTATTATTCGGGCTTTGGACCTGGATATCGCCAAGCAGAAACCCAATCCCCGGTTGCTGTCCATAATTCCCAAAATTCTGCGGGACAGCAAATTTGCCGTTACCGCCGTGGTTCACGGTGAGGAGCTCATGTGGGTAGAGCCTGGGGACACTACGGGGCAGCGCTACGGTATGGTCTTTGATATTGGCACCACCACCATTGTGGCTTTGCTGATAAATTTAGAGGACGGCAACATTTACGGCGCCGCCGCCGGCACAAACCCGCAAAATGTTTTTGGCGCTGACGTTATTTCCCGCATTAATTACGTTATGTCTGAGCCGGAAAAGGGCTTGGCACAACTCCACGATAAAGTGGTTGAGTGCCTCAGCGACTTGTCCTTGCGGGCCGTGGCTGAGGCTGGTATTGACAAAACTATGGTTTATGAATGTACTGTAGTGGGGAATACCACTATGAGCCAGCTTTTTGCCGGGGTTGACCCCACTTATTTAGCTCCCGCGCCCTTTATTCCCGGCTATGTTCACAGTGTGGAAATAGAAGGCCGGGATCTGGGTTTTGACCTTAACCCCGAAGCTAAGGTGCATTTGTTGCCGAATATTGCCGGCTATGTGGGTTCTGATACTGTGGGGGTAATTTTAGGCACTCATATTCACGAACGCCCCGGCGTTACCGTGGCCATTGACGTTGGCACCAACGGCGAAATTGTGGTAGCGGGGAAGGGTCGTATTTTGGCCTGCTCCACCGCGGCGGGTCCCGCCTTTGAGGGCGCCCAAATTAAACATGGTATGCGGGCTGCCGAAGGGGCTATTGAGGCGGTTTACCTGGATAATGCCGCTGGCACCTGTAAAATAGAGGTCATTGGCGATAAAAAGGCCAAGGGTATCTGCGGCAGCGGTATTCTCGACGCTGTAGCCCAGCTTTATCAGGCCGGTATTATCGACTTTAAGGGCGCTTTTAATGTAGGCGAGGGCAAGGAGGACTTGGCCGCCAAAATTCATCCGGAATTGCTGAAACGTATTGTGAAGCAGGACGATGGGTATGAGTTTATTTTAAGCACCGCTGAGGAATCGGCCAAGGGACGCGCCGTGGTTCTTTGTCAGAAGGATATTCGTGAATTGCAGCTGGGCAAGGGCGCTATTTATGCCGGCATCAAGGTGCTCCTGGGCGAAATGGGAGTAACTTTAGATGACGTAAGCTCAGTTATGATTGCCGGGGCTTTTGGCAGCTATATTAGGGAGAGCAGCGGCCTGATTATCGGCTTATTCCCCGAACTGCCCAATGGTAAAATTGAGTTTATTGGCAACGCCGCCTCAGAGGGGGCGCGCCTGGCCTTGGTATCCCAGGAGGAACGCCAGCTT
>DXZC01000243.1 GCA_019415505.1 Peptococcaceae bacterium
AGAGACAGGCCTAAACAGGGCACATTACCTTCGGCGCTATAGTCAAAAAGAATTTGCATACCAATGCAAATTCCCAAAAAAGGAATCTTCTTTTGTAATACCGCTTCGGCTAAAGCCTCAATCATCGCCATTTCCCGCAATGATTCCAGGGTAGCGCCAGCGGAACCTACTCCCGGCAGGACAATACCGTTAACGCCAGCCAGCTCAGCAGGGGAGGTCACCATTTTAACCTCCTCACCCAGGCTTACAAAGGCGTTATAAACGCTGGGAGCGTTACCAGCCTTATAGTCTATAACTCCAATCATGCTCATTCCTCACTTTCCTTTGCAACAGCTTCCCCAGTTTCCTCCGGGGTTTCCTTCATATTAATCAAACGCTGAAATCTATCAATATATTCCGCTTCCACATCTGTCATGGGGCGGAATGTTAAATCGGGCTTTTGGCGCAGGGAGTAGTCTTTACCCAAGCCGCCGGATATATGTAAATGCGCAAATTCACAGTACATCATATCATCGTCTACTTCCCTGATTATTTTCTTCTCCTCTTTGGCAAATTTATATAAGCCAAAGGCCTCAAAAATTACCTCATTGAGCCGTTCTTCCATTTGGCGGTAATCTGGGAAACCGGCTTTTACAGGGCGGGTAACATCGGAAATATAGGCCTCGGTAGCGTCATGCAGCAAGAGACCAAGCTGTATGCGCTTAGAGTAGCCTCTGGCCTCCCCTTCATAACAACAGTTGAGGCAATGCTGAGCTACGCTGTAAAATATGGAAAAATGTCCGTTAGCCCTAACCATTTGCGACAGGGCATGAGCAATATCGGAAATGCGAAAATCGCTTTTTTGGGGTTTAAAAGGGCTCATACGCACACCGGTATAGGTCTGAATATAAAACGCAGGCCCCAGGGTAGCCTGTTCCCAAGGTTTTAGCAGCTTTTTCTCTTTTGCGGACTTTCTGCGCTCCATTATCCCTGCTCTCCCCTCATATCTTAGTAAGCGCCCCCAATATTTACGGTAGCTTACTCCATGACTTTTTATTATAAAACTAAATCTAGCTACCGTCAACAGCTAGCCAGAATCTTTTCCGCTATCTGTATCTTGGCCAGCCGCAAATCCATCGCTTGTTTTTCTATATAGTGGTGGGCCTCCTCTTCACTAAAGCCCTTAACCTCAATTAACATGCACTTAGCCTTATTAATCACTTTCATTTCCTCTATGGTTTTCAAGAGGCTGGCGTTTTTTTCCTTCAATTTTATTATTCTACTCTGAGCTATATTAATAAAGGAAATGGCGTTATGAAACATTTGCCTATTCAGGGGCCTGGTCTGAACATATACCCCTTTTTCCAGGCCATACCGGCCAAAAAGCTCTTCATTGCCGGATTTGACTATCGCCAGCACTCCAGCATCGGCAGCGGCAAACTGTAGGGCCAACTCCCGCCCGGTTTCATCCTGTAAGGGCAGATTAATAACGACTATACGATATGTGACATTGGTAAATTTGCGCCTGGCTTCAGCAGCTGAAGAAACCAAGGTAATGTCGTTATAACCGTCTAATCTCAAGAGTTTTTCTAGTATAATGCTATCTTTACCCTCCGGGGATACTACTAGGGTCTTTTCCACAAGACACCTCCAGTTAAAGCCTAGGGACCTAGGCTTTCAGGCTTTTTTCATTATACACCAAAAAATCAAAAAAAACTATTGCATTTTAAATTTTTTTCTGCTATAATAATAAAAAATTTAATGGGCTGGCAAGAATCGTATAAAATTCTAAAGG
>DXZC01000244.1 GCA_019415505.1 Peptococcaceae bacterium
ATTTATAATAAATATCATATTTTCCGTGGGTTTAATATCAAAAAAGAAATTATCCACCCGGTTAATACGTACTTCATTTTCACCTGCTACCATGCCGGCAAAAACGTGAGTTTCCTTTTTACCCTTAATTTTAATCTTTAAAAGATTATTGAAGCGGGCGTTATCCTCTTTCTTCACTGTGGCAATAGCAATACCCTGCTCCTCAGCAATAACACCGGCGTTCACATAATTTACCCTGCCGCTCATAGCCGGTTCAAACAAACCTTTTAAGACTGCTAAAGTCACAGTTTTTTCATTAAACTCAGCGGCTGCGCCTTCAAAGGTGATTTGTACAGATTCCACAGGTTCCTTCCAGATACCAAAATAGAGATTGCCCAAGCGTTCTCCCAGCTTTAAGTAGTCATACAGACCTTCCATTTCGTCAGGTCCCAAAGTCGGGAGGTTAACGGCGTCGGCAACTATATTGCCTTGCAATACGCTGATTACCTCCTGAGCAACGGTGAGACCCACGTTTTCCTGGGCTTCAACAGTATCTGCGCCGAGGTGAGGCGTAAATACAACATTATCCAATTTTAGCAACGGCGAAGTAAGATTAGGCTCATCCTTTAACACGTCAATAGCCGCAGTGGCAACCTGACCATTGGTTAAGGCTTCATACAGAGATTCCTCATCATAAAGACCACCACGAGCGCAGTTAACAACCCGCAAACCAGGCTTCGCCAGAGCAAACATATCAGTATCTACCATACCCAAGGTTTCCTGGGTCTTTGGCGTATGAATAGTCAAAAAGTCCACTTCCTGCATTAATTCAGGTAAGGTGTTTCTCTTTTCCACCCCAAAACGCTCAAATCGTTCGTCGGAAATGTAAGGATCATAGGCAATAACCCGCATACCAAAACCCTTCATACGGGTAGCCACCAAAGAACCAATGCGGCCTAACCCAATAATACCTAGGGTTTTGCCATTTAACTCCCGGCCTTTAAATCTTGTTCTATCCCACTCATGGCGGCGAATCATAGCGTCTGCCTGGGGAATTTTACGGTTAGAGGCTAACAATAAGCCAATGGTGTGTTCAGCCGTGGTAACTGTATTGGCATTGGGGGTGTTTACAACTATTATACCCCTTTTGCTGGCGCCTTCCATTTCTATATTATCTACGCCATTACCTGCCCGACCTACCACCTTTAAATTTGTAGCCTTTTCGTATAACTCTTCATTTACTTTTGTGACGCTACGCACAACCAAAGCGTCATACTCGCCAATACGTTCGAGAAGTTCTTCTCTGGTAATTTTCGGTTCAAAGTCTACTTCCAGACCAGCTTCCCGCAATTTTTCAACGCCTTTATCGGCAATTTTTTCCGCGACAAGTACTTTCATAATTATATCGCCTCCACTGTTTAGTCTATTTAAACCGCCTCAAGCAGTACCCTATACTAAATAGATATTGAATTTAATTATACCGCTTTTTCTGCATAATTGCAAGTGAAACATCACCGACAGATTTAGAGAGTATTTTCATAAATTGTAAGTATCGTCAAAAAACAGACTACAATGGCCTAATACTTGACAAAAGTCTCAAAGCCGGCAACCACTACGCAAATAATACGCGTGTCAGGCTACCGTCTCCGCCAATATTTTGCCTGTCTCTT
>DXZC01000245.1 GCA_019415505.1 Peptococcaceae bacterium
CCCATTTTGACCCGTATAAGGGCGCTATTCCCTATTTGCGGGTCAAGAACGGCGTCTTACATCGGGGTACGAAAATTAGAATGATGGGTACGGAAACGGAGTTTGACGTTACTGAGGTGGGTATTTTTACCCCGGCGATGAAGCAGGTGGATAAATTACAAGCCGGCGACGTTGGCTATTTGGCGGCGAGCATTAAAAATGTGCGGGATACTCAGGTAGGTGATACTGTTACCAATGCTGACCACCCTGCCGCTGAGCCGCTGCCCGGCTACAGAAAAGCCATGCCCATGGTTTATTGCGGTATTTATCCCATTGAGAACAACGATTATGATGATTTAAAGGATGCTTTGGAAAAGCTTTCCCTCAACGATTCGGCTTTGGTCTATGAACCGGAAACCTCGGTAGCCCTGGGCTTTGGTTTTCGCTGCGGTTTTTTGGGCCTTTTGCATATGGAGATTATTCAGGAACGTTTGGAGCGGGAATATGGCCTTGAGCTTTTGACTACCGCTCCCAGTGTTGATTATGTAGTTTACCTTACTGACGGTGGGATTGAGCATATAGATAACCCCAGTGAGATTCCGGAGGTACAGAAAATTGAGCGCATGGAAGAGCCTTTTGTGGAGGCTACTATCATGTTGCCCAAGGATTATATTGGCGCGATTATGGAAATGGTCCAGGACCGGCGGGGAGAATTTAAAAATATGGAGTATGTTTCCACTACCAGGGTAATACTAACATATCTCCTGCCCCTATCCGAGGTTATTTTTGACTTTTTTGACCAGTTGAAATCCAGAACCAGAGGCTATGCTTCCTTAGATTATGAATTATCGGGGTACCGGCAATCCAATTTAGTGAAGCTGGATATTTTGGTTAACGGCGATATTGTCGACGCTCTTTCCGTTATCGTACATAAGGACAACGCCTACCACCGGGGTCGCCAATTAACGGAAAAGCTGAGAAAGTTGATACCCAGGCAATTGTTTGAAGTCACTATTCAGGCGGCCATTGGCAATAAGGTTATTGCCAGAGAGTCGGTTAAAGCTTTGCGGAAAAATGTGATTGAGAAGTGCTATGGCGGCGATATTAGCCGCAAGCGCAAACTGTTGGAAAAACAAAAGGAAGGGAAAAAACGCATGAAGCAAATGGGCAATGTGGAAATACCCCAGGAGGCGTTCATGGCGGTTTTACAGTTGGACGACTAATGCGATTTCTTTACGTACATTTACCTTTTTGCCAGCAAAAGTGCAATTACTGCGATTTTGTTTCTCATCGACCCGCAGCTGGGGAGATTGAGGCCTATTTGTCCCTATTATTAAAGGAAGCGAAATTATATCAGTCCTTTAAGACTGAATCCGGCTTGTTGACGGTGTATTTTGGCGGTGGTAATCCCGGCCTGTTGCAGTCCCGTGATTTTGCCTATCTCCTGGAAGGCTTCCAGGAGATTTTTGGCTTTGCCCCCTCCATGGAAATCAGCGTGGAGCTGAACCCGGAAAATGCCGGGGAAAAATATTTTAAAAGCTTAAAAAAATTAGGGGTGAATCGTGTTTCCTTAGGCGCTCAGGCCTTTCAAGATAAGCACCTTCAGGCCTGTCTCTTATACACATCT
>DXZC01000246.1 GCA_019415505.1 Peptococcaceae bacterium
AATTTTGGTTAATAAAATTTAATTTGCTCTATTTCTGAGAAAACTAAGCCTATTTAATATTATACTTTTTCAAACGATAGCGGAGTAACTGTCTGCTAATTCCCAGGGACTTGGCCGCCTTGGCAATATTGCCCTGAGATTGACGTAGGGCTTGTATAATTTTGCTGCGCTCCTCCAGCCAGATGGCGTCCATTACATTTATTTCTTGGCGTAACTCTTCCTTAGCCTGGACTGGGTGGGCTTGGCTTGTCTCATTTTTGAGTTTGGACCATTGGCGGTACCGGCCGCCTGGGGTTTCATCATTATCAATGATATATTGTGGTAAATCCTTTAGGGTGATGAAACTGCCGTCCTGGGCAAAATTCATGGCAGATTCAACACAGGCTTTCAACTGGCGCACATTGCCAGGCCAAGGGAAGGAGAGAAAGTAATCCATAACTTCGGAATCTACACCCAGGACATTCTTGTGAAAGCGTTCATTATATTTATCTATAAAATGCTGCACCAATTCAGGAATGTCCTCGGTTCGCTCTGATAAGGCGGGAATTATGATCTGCACTACAGAGAGGCGGTAAAATAAGTCCTCCCGCAGGTGCCCGTTAGCAATGGCAATGTTGGGCGTTTCGTTGGTACTGCTAATAATGCGGACGTTTATCTCGGTTTCCTTATCGCTCCCCAGCTTCATAATTTTTCTTTCCTCTAGTACCCGTAAAAGTTTTGCCTGGGAGGGTAGGGGCATAGAATTGATTTCATCTAAAAATATGGTGCCACCATCGGCCTGGGCTAAAAGACCTTCCTTTTCTAAGGCCCCGGTGTAAACGCCTTTGGTGGTGCCGAACAAGATACCCTCAATTAAGCTTTCCGGTATAGCGGCGCAATTTAAGGCTAAAAATGGGGCTTTATTGCGGTTACTCTGTTCATGGATGGAGTGGGCGAATACCTCCTTGCCGCTGCCGGTGCTGCCCACCAGCATAACGGAGGAATCTGTTTTGGCTACATTGAGCGCCAGCTCCTTACACTTAATAAAAGCTTGGCTGTGGCCAATCAGGTTGGCAAAAAGACAATCTCCCAGTATGGTAGAGTCGTCCCTGTTGCGCTGTTGGATAATTTCCCGCTGCAGGGCGATATTTTTTTCTACCATGTCTTTATAAAGGGTTAAATCCCTTTGCACCGTATAAGCCCCAACCAGCTTGCCGTCGCTATAGATTGGTCCGGCGTTACAGAGCTGGACTATCTCCTTACCGTTGACATAGTAGGAAAATTCCTCATTATAAATGGGTCGTTCATTAACTAGAGCCTTGAGCATGGGGCTGCTTTTTTCGTCCAGGCCGTAAAGCTCAAAGGTGGATTTTCCCTTTACATCTTTAAGCAGGTAGCCATCTAAGCGTTCCGCCACCTTATTAAAGTATACCAGGTTTTTGTTAACATCGCAGATATACACTGCTTCCACCATTTTATCAAAGGCGTCAAAATACAAGGTATTTTTATTAAAGAATTCATCGAAAATGTCCATGATTTTCTCCTACTATCTACGATTCTC
>DXZC01000247.1 GCA_019415505.1 Peptococcaceae bacterium
CAGATGTGTATAAGAGACAGCACTATATCAGTAACCAATGCCGTAGAAAATAACAGCACAAAAATTAAAGCGCCCAAAACAGGGGCGGGAGAACGTATTATACCTGTCCCCGATTGGTATTGGCCGATACTAGAAAAGACAGTAAAGAAAAACAGCGGATTCCTTTTCCCAAATTCAAGCGGACAACCAATGAGCAAGCAGCGATATTTGGATGCGTGGCACAGCTTTATACGCGAAATGGACATCATGGCAGGAGCAAAAACGTATCGAAACAAAATTATTCTTCACTCTATAGACCAGGATTTAATCCCCTACAGCTTGCGCCATACTTACGCTACAAACCTAGCCGAATTAGGCGTAGAAATTACAACAGCACAATACCTATTGGGTCATAGTGATATATCTATTACTGCTAATATTTACACACACGTAACCACTAAAATGATTGACTCCGCCAGAGAAAAAATGAATAGTGGCAACTAATAGTAAAAAATATTTAAAGCCCCAGTTCAGGGACGCGCAAGCCCTGACTCTTAATCAGGGTGTCCAGGGTTCGAACCCCTGACGGTGTACCATACAAAACACCTGCTAAACACATGTTTAGCAGGTACTTTTATTTTGCCCGAAATTACATAAAAGTCTTATTTAGGCGGTTTTATCTATCCTACAGGGGATAAAAACGGAGATAAGTATTTTTGGTTAGCGACTTCACCACATTATAATTCGTTATCTCTATACCATATTTTGCCCATAAAAAAGTGGACAGACTCAAAAAGTCTGTCCACTTAACTTGGTGCGGTAGATGGGACTTGAACCCATACGGTCGCCCACACGCCCCTCAAACGTGCCTGTCTGCCTATTCCAGCACTACCGCAAAAATACTGGCTTGTATTATGTTAACCAGCAAAAAGAATTATAACAAATTAATACAAATAAATCAAGTATAAATTCTAAATTATCCATATAATTCACGATAATTTTCTAAATTTTCTGTAACCTTGACTACATAATTTGCTGTTTCGGGAAAGGGAATGCTAGCGGCATTGGCTAAAGTGCCATCCCAAACGCCGTTGGATAGCCAAGCTGTAACATTACCATCGCCAGCATTATAAGCAGCGAGAACTTTAGTAATATCGCCACTAAATTCCTGGCTGAGGTAGGAGAGGTACCAAGTACCCAACCGTATATTATAGGCCGACTCAGTCAACTTGGATTCATCGTATTCAATCCCGATTTTGCTGGCCGCCCACTGAGCGGTATCCGGCATTAGCTGCATAAGGCCCTTGGCCCCTTTAGGGGAAACCGCATCCTCGTCAAAGCCGCTTTCCTGTTTCATTATGGCATAAACCAAATTGGACTCCAGACCATAATCAGCGCAATAATAGGCTACTAAATATGAGTTTGGCCTGGGGTAAGCTCTTTCCCCATTGTTGTATAGGTGTGACGCCGCAAATAGTAAAATACAG
>DXZC01000248.1 GCA_019415505.1 Peptococcaceae bacterium
CCTATAACAGTGAAGCGGGACGCTCCTGGTTTCACGGTGTTACAGGCGAATTATTAGACGAAGTAGCCGACAGCTTGGGTATTCCCGTTTTACGTTGCCCTTGCACTGGCGAAAACTATGAGCAGGAGGTAGAGCGTTGCCTAAAACAGGCTGGGGAAAAGGGAGCTGAGGCCGCCGGGTTTGGCGATATTGATATAGAGGAGCACCTGGACTGGAACAGGCAAAGGTGCCGCAACGCTGGTTTACAGTGTTTAACCCCCTTGTGGCGGGAATCGCGGGAAAAGTTGGTTTACGAAACTATAGACGCTGGTTTTAAAGCGGTGGTTAAATGTGTGGATTTAAACGCCCTGGACCAATCTTTTCTGGGCGAGACCTTGGACCGGGATTTAGTGGCCCGCATTGCCGGGGCTGGCGCTGATATCTGTGGTGAGAACGGCGAATATCATACCTTTGTGTATGACGGTCCCTTATTTAAAAAGCCGATTAACATCTGTAGGGGCGAAAAAATTGACATGGGAACCCACGCTGCAATTGACATAACTTTAGCGGAGAAATAGTTGCCGCGCGGTTTTTAATCAATTAAATATAATTGAGTCGCCCTTATCTCTGCTGTAGTGGGGGAAAACGCTAAAAATGCCCAAACCTATCATAGGTTTGGGCATTTACGTAGTTTTAGGACTTAAAGTCTAAGATTCACTGTTCTCTGTGAATATACATTCTTGTCATATTAGGTTCCCCAGCGCTTTGTACCAGGCATAAAAATTTCCAGCCGTATCTCTCATAAAAATTCGTATGGTCTGTGATTAAATACAGTGTGTCAATTCCCTTTGCTTTCATATCTTTACATACAAAGTTTAATATGCTTCCGGCAATTCCTTGGCAACGATATTCCTCTTCTGTATAGACAGCGCAAATATTGGGCGTAAGGTCTTTTCTATCGTGAAAATCATTTTCTATAACACCCATTCCGCCGATTATCTTATTGCCATCCAGGCAAAGAAACCAGGCTGGAACAATAACCCCAGCAGTCAGGGCAGTTTCAATGCTTTCCTGGTAGGCTTCAAGGGGCACGCCCCATTTCGCCTGAAACCACTCTGCCGCAATATCCTTCATTTCTGGTCTTTCACAAATATTTATAATCTGATACTCACTCATTTTATTTTCCCCTCTCTGGCCAGATGCAAATTTTGCTTTACAAGCTTTAAATAGTGTATTTATAATATCTGGCTTTAGGCGCTATAAATAATAAAGTAATCTATTAATGCCACTTAACAATGCCATTCATACTTATGGCCATGATTCTTTGCATAGTGGTTTTTTGTTTGGAACGGCTGACCGGTAGCTCCTGGCCGTTTTCTAAAATCATCGCTGAAAATTTGTTGCATCTAACCCAGGAATAGTTAACTAGATATGATTTGTGTATATATAAAAAGGGATATTCTTTA
>DXZC01000249.1 GCA_019415505.1 Peptococcaceae bacterium
ATTGTAAATTACTATGATATATTTATTAGGCAAAACAAATTAATAGCTGCTCAATTGTTTAAAGCATACGGTTAAATGGAGGCCGTTGAAGCTAACATCCCTTCTGGGGATAGAAGAAATGTTAAGTAAACAAATAAATTTCTGACAATCTCCCAGCCTTGGGTCGAAACTAGATTTTTAAAGATTAAGGCTTACAGCTTTCGTTTTGCCAACGCTTGAGGTAATTTCTCCCCATTGCCTCCTGGCGTTGGGAAGATTTAGCATCTGCCGTATTTCCCCTAGCTGACACTAGCGATAATTGCGGCTAAAAAATAATAATTATAATACTTTGTTGTGGAAAGTACGTTGGTCAAGGCCCTACCTGACCTGCGCTTTTTCCACAATTTTTATTATAACCGCAATTTCAGGGTTTTAAGCTTGCTGGCGGTGACTTGCCTATCTGAATTTTTCCAGGTATTACAGTCTCAGCGCCGTTGCTGGGGTGTTCTGTCACTTGGGCTGGGCGCCAGCCGCACTCCCCCAAAAGGCGTCTGTATTCAGCCCTGCTATAGTAAACTGAGGGTGGTATTAAAGGGAACTGACAGTTACTGCTATCTGGTGGTTTAGCGTTGTTATTTTATTGTTTGATATTTAGTGAGGGTAAAAGTATGTCAGAAAAAAAGTGGACAATTTCCCAATGTCTAGCCTATATAGATGAAAATTTGGCTAAAGAACTGACAATTAATGGGCTTGCTCAGTTAGCTGGTTATTCTTACAAATATTTTTGCCATTGGTTTTGTCAGGGCGTTGGTATACCCATAGGCGAATACCTGCGCAAGAAACGTCTGTACCAGGCCGCGGAGTCCCTATCTTATGGTAAGCGCCTAGATGACGTTGCCCTGGCCAGCGGCTTTGATACTCCCTCCGGTTTTAACAAAGCCTTTAAAAGGGAATTCCAGTTGAGCCCTTCTGAATACCGGCAGCAATTTCAAAAGGTGAAAAAGCCCCGATTTGAATCCCGCCCCGCCTTAAAGTGCGTTTGCTATAGTATACCCCCTTTTGAGGGCCGGGAATGGAATCCCTTTACTCCTGCTGACCATTGTTTAGAGGCCAGTTTAAACATGGTCAGTCTGGAGGATTACAATAAACTCACTGCCGCCGGCCTGGGGGAAGTGGGCTTTTGGTCTGACCCCGCTGCGGTCAGCGGTAACCGCACTTATTATTTTGGCGCGATAGTTCCTGATTTCAGTTATGTGCCTCCAGGTATGTTGAAAATTGAATTACCCGCGGCTACCTATGGGGTGTTTACTACGATTCCCGTCAATATTGGCGCGGATAAATACGGCTTTCGCCAAAGGGTGGAGGATGTGAAAAAATATATTTACACTGTCTGGTTTGAGGATGACCTCCTCTATAC
>DXZC01000025.1 GCA_019415505.1 Peptococcaceae bacterium
AACTTGGTATTGCGCCTCAAATGCCTCTATGGACATTAGCACAACCCGGGGTTTAGCGCCATCAGCCGGGCCAACAATTCCCTTGTCCTGTAGCTCCTCTATCAGCCTAGCAGCACGGTTGTAACCAATACGGAAACGCCTCTGTAGCATAGAAGTTGAAGCTTTACCAGCATTTATAACCGCTTTAGCAGCATCGTAAAACAGTGCGTCCTCTACGTCCTCCGGCGCCTCGTTAGTTTCCACCGATTGGGCAACCCCCTCAATATATTCAGGCTCGCTCAGCTGCTTGCAATGTTCCACTATCGGCTTAATAATCTTTTCATCGAGAAAGGCGCCTTGTACACGCAATGGCTTGGCCATTCCTACAGGGAAATAGAGCATATCACCTTTACCCATAAGCTTTTCAGCTCCGCCCATATCTAAGATAGTACGAGAATCTGTTTGGGAGGAAACGGATAGAGCGATACGGGAAGGCATATTGGCCTTAATTAAACCGGTAATAACATCAACAGAGGGACGTTGCGTGGCCACTACTAAGTGAATCCCAGCTGCTCTAGCCTTTTGAGCTAGGCGGCAGATAGCATCCTCCACTTCCTTAGCAGCAACCATCATAAGGTCAGCCAACTCGTCAATAAAGACCACTATTTGGGGTAGTATTTCGCCGCCCTCACCAACTAACTTGTTATAGCCCTCCAAGTTTCTCACCCTATTTTGGTTAAATAAGGTGTACCGGTTTTCCATTTCCCGCAGAACCCATTTTAATGAACCCGCGGCCTTTTTAGGATCCGTCACCACTGGGGTAATGAGATGGGGCAAGCCCTCATAAACCACAAATTCCACTTGTTTGGGGTCAATCATGATAAACTTGACCTCTTCGGGAGAGGACTTAAACAAAATACTACAAATAATTGTATTCACGCAAACGCTCTTACCAGACCCAGTTGTACCGGCAATTAAAAGGTGGGGCATTTCCGCTAAATCGCCAATTATGGGTTTACCTGTAATATCCTTACCAAACGCGCAACTCAATTTAGAGGGAACTTTAAAGAAATTGGAATTTTCCAAGATATCTCGGAAAGAAACCATGGTTTTTTCCGCCCGGGGAACCTCTATACCGATTACGCTTTTACCTGGCACCGGCGCTTCCATGCGTATACCTGTGGCTGCCAGTTGCAAGGCAATATCATCTGCTAGATTAACAATTTTTGCAACCTTAACTCCCGGCCCCGGCTGAACCTCGTATCTGGTAAGGGAAGGACCATAAGTTACCTCCGTAACTTTAGCATTAACGCCAAAGCTAGCTAGCGTGCGCTCCAAGACGTCTACACTGGCGCTAATATCCTTTACAGCTTTTTTACTATTTGCAGTAGCGGTTTTCGGCAAAAGGGTGGACTTTGGTAAAACATAAGGCTTGCTCTTAATCTCCTGTTTTGTATTCTCCTTGCCGTCACTACTGGGAGAACTGGGGTTTTCCAGAGAATCTTTCAGCTCATAGGTGAGAATTTCCAGCTTATTATCCACAAAACCATCATCTGGAGTAAAGGTTTCTACCTCGTCAAAAACCATAGTATCAGCTTTAGGAGCCTGAGGGAAATCAGAGTCGTCTATTACCACATCAATGCTTTCCTTTTCCGGCCCAAGTAGTAAATCTAAAGAAGAAGGCTTAGTATCGCCAATGGTAGGAGAGATACTTTCCTCAGTGTATTCCTCGTCATTTATCAGGTAAAGCGGGGCCGCTGGTTGGTCATCTTCTGCTGAATTTGTTTCGGGTTCAATATATGGTTCTGTAACGGTAGTCGCCTTTTTCTGTTTCGGTTCCCTTTCCTTTCTCTCCTTTACCGCCTTATTTATAGCTTTAACGCCGTGATCCGCAGCTTTGCTAACCCCTTGGCCTGTCTTTTTCATGACGCTAAAGAAGGATAAGCCGGTAATAGCTACCACCGAACCTAACATGAGAAAAAGTAAAATAGCTACTGAAACTGCTTCACCAAAGAAAACTAAAAGTATAAAGGCAAAAATACCGCCTAAAATACCGCCCATTGTACCAGCGGCGGCCTCAGCCATAAAGGAAGTAAAGCCAGCAGGAGTTTGATCTATATTCATAAAGGTTACAATAGCCACAAAGAGAATAACGGAAAAGACCATACAGCGCTTAACTGGAAAGTCTGCTTTATTTTTTTGCCAAGTGAAAAATGCCAAAGCCAAAAGCAGGAGCGGAAATAGATACCGTCCTTTACCAAAGAGCATAGCAAAAAAGTTGGATAAATAAAGACCCGCTACGCCGATACCGCTAATACTGTCGCCTGGACGAAAAAGTAGGAAAATCATAAAGAGAATAATAGCTACCGCCGCATAAGCCATAACATATAGTTCCCTATTTATACTATCACTTTTTTTTGCTGCGGCCTTACTAGTTTTGGATTTGGCGTTTTTTGGCGCCGATTTACCTTGCTTGGCCTTGCTGGTAGCGGTGGTTTTTTTTGTTTTTTTATTTGCAGTTTTTTTCTGTGCCATAACACACCCCAAAAATTATAGTTTTCAGCTTATTAACTAATTAATTATATACTTTTATACAGTTTTTATCAAGTAAAAAAGAGTGATGAATTTTTATTTTTCTTCTGACAATAATAAGGAAAAGAATATTATTTCAGGAGGCAATATGTGGAAACATCTTTTAAAAAATGAAGAACCCAGTCAGGAACCGGGAAATCAAGAAAGCGCGGCAAACAATATAACGGAGTTTGGGCAATTAAATATACCGGAAGTAAAGAGCGATATTCATGTAATCAACATTATTGGACAAATTGAGGGACATATCATTATGGCCCCCCAAAATAAAACCACCCGCTATGAACATATCATGCCCCAGTTAGTGGCAGCAGAACAATCTGATGATGTTAAAGGGCTCCTATTTCTACTCAATACTGTAGGCGGTGATGTAGAAGCTGGCTTGGCTATAGCGGAAATGATTAGTACGATGTCCAAACCAACGGTATCTTTGGTACTGGGCGGCGGACACAGCATTGGGGTACCAATAGCGGTAGCAGCGGAATACTCCTTTATTGCCCCCACAGCTACGATGATTTTGCATCCCATAAGGCTTACCGGGTTAGTTATTGGCGTTCAACAAAGCTTTGATTATTTTCAAAAAATGCAGGACAGAGTAATTAATTTTATTGTATCTAATTCCAATATTAGCGAAAGCGAGTTGCGGGAATCCATGATGAAAACCGGCGAACTAGCCCAGGACATCGGTACAATAGCCATTGGCAAAGACGCCGTTACATCAGGACTCATTGATGAAGTTGGCGGTTTAGGCGACGCCATAAAAAAATTACGGCAACTTATAGAAAGCCGTGAAGCAATTGAGGAGGTATTAAACTGATGATTTGGACAGTTATGCCGGAAAATATGGTTATCAATGAAAGCTCTGATTTCCCTCAATTAAAAGAGGTTACTTATGGTGAAAAAAAACTTTTATGCTATCCCATCGCGCCGGGAAAAATGTGTATATTTAGAATTTTGAGTTCAAATCCAGCTGATTATTTAAATGCTAAACTGCAACCTGGCAACGTTTTAGATATTACACAGCTACAGTTTAAATAAAATTTCTTATTTATGTAGAAAAGTGTCACCTTTCATGTTATAATATTTTGGGTGTAATTGGAGGTGACGCAATGACAATGATTATCGGCCTGCTTGGTGGCCTTGCCCTCTTCCTATACGGCATGACCTCCATGAGTGAGGGGCTGAAAAACGCCGCCGGAGCGAAAATGCAAGGAATACTCAGTAAGGTAACAAGTATTCCCATACTGGGTATCCTCGTTGGTACACTGGTGACCCTTGTCATACAGAGCAGCAGCGCCACAACTGTTATGGTTGTCAGCTTTGTTAATGCCGGATTAATGAATTTAACCCAGGCAATTTCAGTTATACTGGGCGCTAATATAGGCACTACCATTACGGCGCAGCTTATTGCCTTTAATCTTTCGGATTATTTCTTCATATTTATTATAGTAGGGTTTCTGTTGGATTTTATCTCCAAAAACTCTGTTATAAAATATATAGGTCAGTTTTCCTTAGGTTTTGGTATACTTTTAATGGGCCTTTCCTTTATGTCATCCTCTATGGAACCATTAAAGGACAGTCCAACATTTATGCAGCTCATCGTGGAATACGGTGATATTACAATTATTGGCTTTTTAATTGGTATGCTGCTTACCATGATTTTACAAAGCAGCTCTGCAACTATTGGTATACTAATCGCACTATCCTTTAATAATTTAATGCCCCTGGAAACTGCCATAGCAGTGGTATTGGGACTTAATGTGGGGACCTGCGCCACAACGCTACTAGCCTCTATTGGTACCACAATTTCCGCCAAAAGGGCTGCCATAGCCCACCTGATATTTAACATAACAGGGGCTGTGCTGTGTATGCTCATACTGCCCTGGTTTACGGAGTTAATAGAATTTATTACTCCAACTGATAGCTTAGCTGTGGAGATAGCTAACGCTCATACGGTATTCAATATAATTAATACGGTTATCTTTTACCCCTTTGTTGGTAAGCTGGCCGCTTTTGTCACTAAAATTTTACCTGATCATACTCCGCCAAAACCCTCTGTAACCAAGTATATTGATGAGCGTGTTTTGGAAACTCCGGCAATGGCCATTAATTTGGCCAAGGAGGAAATGCATCACCTAGGCGAAGTAACTTGCGACAATTTAGAGCGCGCCATGAACGCTTTCTTGGCCATGGATGTGAAAGCGGCGGATAAGGTATTTTATACAGAAAAAAATATTGATATTATTACCCATGAAATCATAGAATATTTAGCACAAATAACTAGAAGGGAGCTCACACCGGATCAGGCTGAAGATTACAATCGTCTGCTACATGCCGTAAACGACATTGAACGTGTTGGCGACCATAGCGAAAATATCGTGGAACTCTTAATAAACGGAGTGGACAATGGCATCAAAATGTCGGACGCAGCTAAAAACGAATTAGCGGAAATGGCTGAACTAGTTGTCGCCACCTTCCGTATGTCTATAGAAGCCTTTGAGGAAAAGGATTTAGCAAAAGCGCAAATGGTGTTAACTATGGAAGATAAAATTGACTACATGGAAAAAACCTTGCGTAAACTTCATATTGACCGTTTAAGTGATGGCCGCTGCCAGCCATTTGCCGGTATTGTATTTCTGGATGTAAACAACACTCTAGAACGGGTGGGAGACCATGCCAGCAATATAGCAAAAGTGGTACGCGATATTCATCAATAAATAATTTAACTAGGGGGATAATATTTTGACTGAATGGTTTCAATCCATATTTCTTGGCATAATTCAAGGATTAACTGAATTTCTGCCGGTCTCCAGCTCCGGACATTTAACGATTTTTCAGCACTTTTTAGGTATGCAGGAAGCTGGCATAACCTTTGATATCCTTTTGCACGCCGCTACTTTAGTATCGGTAATAATCTGCTACAGAAAAGATATTTGGGAATTACTCAAGCACCCCTTCCAAAAATATGTGCTTATGATAATTGTGGCCTGTATACCAGCAGGTATTGCCGGGGTATTCTTTGACGACTTTGTTTCCAGCCTTTTCGATTCTGTTTGGGTGCCAGCCTTTGCCCTGCTGATAACAGCGACAATACTGTTTATTGCTGACAGGCAACGCGGTACCAAAACAGGTGCGGAAATAACCGCCAGAATGGCCCTATTTATTGGTCTGTTCCAGATGATTGCCTTAGTGCCGGGGATTTCTCGGTCTGGTTCTACAATTTTTGCCGCCCTACTCTGCGGTGTAAAGCGCACTGAAGCGGCAAAGTTCTCCTTTATAATGTCTATACCGGTAATTTTAGGGGCCTTCCTCTTGGAGGTTAAAGATGTTGTAGCTACTACCGGAGGCTTCTATATTGCACCAGCTTACATAGGCGGGGCTATTGCGGCGATGATTTCCGGTATTCTCGCTATTAAGCTTGTGGTTAAACTTCTCAACAACGGTAAATTCCGTTACTTTGCCATTTATTGCACAGCTTTCGCTGTAGTAACCATTATACTTCTTAGCTTAGGCATGTAAATATTAAAAAGAGCAGTTTTAGCTGCTCTTTTAGACTCGTCCATATAAAATTTGGGGTTATTCGTCATTTTTGTTACAGATATAATCTACTAAACCTTCTGACAAACTTTTAAAGCAAGCTGACAAAGCCGCCATATTTAAAAGCAATACAAAGGCGTCTTCCTTATTGTCTAAGGACAAATTCTCTTTGGCCAGCATAATGTCAATAAAGGCTGCGGCGTCACCCTCTAATTTATCTTTAGAGTCCATATGCTTGTCATAATTAGCCGCCAGCATACTGGCATTGTACCCCTCCCAGGCATAAATATTTGTGAGCAGGGCTTTAATATCGCTTATTTTTAAAGTGTTTTTCAGCTGGTACACCAAAATCATTTGAATTATATGTTCTTTGCTGTATTTTTTGCCCTTAACAGGCTTAATAAGACCTTCCTTGCTATAGTTATGAATCATGGTTTTGGTCAAAAGCTTTTCCTTTTCCACCGAATTAGGCGCAAAGTTACCATTGATAAATCCAATTATTTGATCCATGTATAATTCCAGGTTTGGTATATCCTTGGTGCGAAATTCAGTGTTTCCGGCACTTTGACTTAGAATATCTGTTATTAAACTTTCCATTTTAATATCACCTACCGGAATAAATTATACAATAATATAGTTTAAATTTCAACAATTATATTGAACTATTTATTATAATATGTTATCATTATATATGTAATGTAGTTTTAAATACTATATAGTGGGAGAAAATAATATGAGTTATAAAATAGTGGTAGATAGCAGTGCCGACTTGCCCCAAGAGGTTTTAGCGTCGGGTAACTTTTCTACTGTGCCATTGACCTTGCATCTAGGCAGTTATTCCGTGATTGATGACAATAAGTTTCAACCAGCGGATTTTTTACGCCGCATGAAAGAAAGTAGCGATTACGCCAGATCAGCCTGTCCATCTCCTGGCGACTATATCAATGCCTACCGTGGTCCCGAAGAACGTATATATGTAATTACCTTATCGTCTAAACTCAGCGGCAGTCATAATTCAGCCGAACAAGCCAAAGCAATTTACGCTGAAGAAGAAAATTGTGAGGGTAAATCAATTCACATATTCGATTCCAGGGGTGCCGGCGGTATGTTGCTCCAGGGAGCCTTAAAAATTATGGAGTTGGAAAAATCCGGCAAATCTTTTGCTGAGGTTGTTGAGGAAACTAGCAAATATATGGGGCAGTCCCATATATATTTTCTCTTAGATAATTACGATAATTTCCGCAAAAACGGCAGAATTAGTAATATCCAAGCCTCCCTCCTGGATACTCTCCATATAAAGCTTATTATGCAGGATAACGGTTTAGGAGAAATTGCCAAAGCCGCCCAGGATTTAAGCTTCAAAAGGGCCTTAAACCATATGTGTAAACTTGTAGTAAAAAATGTCATAAATCCGGCGGAACGTGTTTTAGTAGTTACTCATTGCGCCAATGAAAAGCAAGGAAAATGGATGCTAGGTGAAATTTTAAAACAATGCAAATTTAAGGCCTCCTATTTATTGGAGGGCCGGGGAATAACCACAATGTACGCCAATGAAGGCGGCATTCTCGTCTCCTATTAATTATATTAAAATACTACAAAAGCCCCAGGTATAGCAAAACTATACCTGGGGCTTTTTACTTACTTTATTTATAGTCAAACAACAAATACCCTGGAATATCCCTTCCAGTATACGCACGTAATTGCCACTACTACCATTATAATAGCCATAGTTGCGCCAAGGCCCAGCCAATGCCGAAAACCACACCCGCCTGAATTCCGGACTTAGCTAACAGCCCTGGTTTTCAGCGCTCTTTTACTGCAGCTCCGCAATAGTCACACCGGCGCCGCCTTCATAATACCCACCCAAACGCTGGGATTTTATCCTGGGATGTTTTTTGAGGAGGTCATAAACCATTTTTTTCAGTACCCCGGTACCTAGCCCATGGATAATTCTTATTGTGCCTATATTGGATATAGCAGCGTCATCAATATACTTTTCCAACTCCATACGGGCTTCTTCCCCGGTTAAGCCCCGCAAATCAATTTCCGATTTAATGGTTTTAGCCTTAGTCGCCGAGATGCTGGCGTACCGTATTTTAGCAGCCTCCGCCTCGCTTTTGGTGGAGTGGCGCAAATCCTTGAGCGCCATATTAACTTTCATGATTCCAGCCTGAATTTGCACCTCTTTATCACTCACCAAACCCACAACTATTGCATTTTTGCGTAATTTAGGAACATAGACCTCTTCCCCAACCTCAACCTTTGTTAACGGTTTTCCCGGATAATGGGGTTCCTGATACTCCGGCGTGAGTTTATCCAGTTTTTTTACTTTACCGCGAGCTTCTTTAATTACAACTTCTTTGCGCTTGGCGTTTTCCGCGCTAACTAAGTCTTTAAGTTCCCGCACCAGAGCATCAGCTTCCCGGCGGCGTTCTCGAACCATACGGTCAGCCCGCTCTCTGGCCTTTTCCAAAAGCTTGTTCTCCTGTAAACGCAAAGCCTCTTCCCTGCCCCGCATTTCTAGTTCCATAGCTTCCAGACGCATTTTTAACTCTTTAGCCTCAGCCTTAGCCTTTTCCGTTTCCACTCGGCCCTCTTCTAAATTAGCCAGAAAGTCCGCTACTTCTCTAGCTTCCTTGGACATATATTCGTCAGCTTTAGCTATAACATTTGAGTTGACTCCTAAAGATAAAGCTATATCAAAGGCATTGCTGCGGCCGGGTACGCCCATAAGTAACTTATAAGTGGGCCGTAGCGTTTCAATATCAAACTCCACGCTGGCGTTGGCTAAATTAGCGTGATTATAGGCGTAAGCCTTTAATTCACTGTAATGGGTGGTGACAATTACTTTAGAACCTTTGGCCAATAGAGTATCGATTATCGCCATAGCCAAAGCGGCGCCTTCCACAGGATCAGTACCAGCACCCAATTCATCCAGCACTACCAAATTATTCTTCCCCGCTTTAGCCAAGATGTCCACTATATTGGTCATATGGGAAGAAAAGGTGCTCAAAGATTGCTCTATGCTTTGTTCATCGCCTATATCAGCATACACGCCACGAAATACCCCGACTGTACTGCGGTCAGCCGTAGGCAGGTGTAAACCCGCCTGGGCCATGAGCACAAAAAGTCCGGCAATCTTTAAAGACACGGTTTTACCACCTGTATTGGGACCGGTAATGATGATACCAGCCAAGTGAGGAGACATGGAAAAATCTATGGGTACAGCGGCTTCACCTAAAAGGGGGTGCCGAGCCTGGCGCAAGGTTATTTCCCCATTATCATTGAGCCTTGGTTCAAAGGCGTCCCACTTTAAGCTAAGGCGTCCCTTGGCAAAAATCAAATCCACCTGAGCTAGTATATCTAAATTGGCCTTTAACTCCTTGGCATTTTCACGAACTAAGCCGGAAAGCTGCAAAAGGATGCGGTTTACTTCCTCCTCCTCCGCCCCACGGAGCCGCTTTAAATCATTATTTAGCTCTAAAACGGACATTGGCTCAATAAACAGAGTAGCCCCGCTGGCGCTCTGGTCATGTATAAGACCCGGTACCTCATTGCGATATTCCTGGCGTACAGGAACCACATAGCGGTCATTGCGAATTGTAATCAGGGCCTCCTGTAAATGCTTGGCGTGACTGGCGCTATGAATAAGATGATCTAATTTATCCTTAATTCTTTCATTAGCTGTTTTCATTTTTCGGCGAATGCCGTATAATTCGTTGCTGGCGCTGTCCAAAACCTGCCCGTCATCGCCAATGGCTTCCTCAATAGCCGTCTCTAAGGAGTTGACAAAATTAATTTCCGTCACTAAGCCTTTAAGTAAGGGGTAATCCCCCTTCATCTGGGTAATCGCCAATTTCAGGCGTTTACCGGCTTTAGAGGTGCTTAAAATATCCAAAAGACGACGGCAATCTAAAACACCGTTCTTTTGCGCCAGATTTACAGCGTCCCGCACATTGCGTATGCCGCCCAAAGAAAAATTGGGCTGCACCATCAAAATATTTCTAGCCTCGCTGGTTTCCTGTTGCCGTATACCTACCAGCCCAAGGTCGCGAACGGGTAAAAGCTCACCGGCTAGTTCCTGTCCCAAGGAACTGCTACATTCGCCCACAAGCATATTTATTATTTTATCATATTCCAATTTTTTCAGGGTTTTATCGTTCATTTATTTTACTCCCCGGTAGAAATGACCCTTGGTAAAACCGCACCTGGTATAAGCCTGCAATTCTGTATACAGCAGCTCCTTTTGATATTCCCCTTTAGAGATAACCTGCTCCCTAGCGGTAATAAATAAACCGATTATTTCCTTGAGAGAGCCGATATCAGAGAATTGCCCTTCTATTCGCCAATTTTGAAATTGGGTAAGGCGATCCAGCGCGTCAATTAAAGTTAGTTCCTTACAATTATAAACATAAAAATTATGATATCTGTCTCCCATAACCGGAAACAGCATGGACATACGATCCTTGAGGTACAAGGTTCTGCCAAAGCATGGTGTGCCACAGGGAACCTTAGTTTTATTTTTACCTAAAATTGCCCCAATTAAACAATGGCGGCTAAGCATCATAGGCAGCGGGCCATGAACTATTACCCCTTTGTCGCCAGGGGTTTTGGCAAGAGCAGCCAAACCCTGGGCCGTCAATTCCAGGGAGGCTGTAATGCTCTGGAAGCCCATCTGGTATAGCTCCTTCGCTGTCTGCTTATTAAATACATTTTGCGAAAACTCACCATGTATCTCCCTAATTTGGGGATATGTTCGCTTTAACAGTATATCACCCGGTTGACCTACCAAAAAGCGGCTAAAACCGCTGGCTAGGGCTTTTTCTATCTGTAAATGTAGCTCTGTTGCTTTAGAGTCCTGATTTACGCGAGGTAAAGCAAAACAAAGCAATTCAGGATACTTATCATTCATCTGCCAGCAAAGCTCCCAGGCGTCCTCACTCATAGGCTCAAGGCCAAAATGAGGGGCTAAAATTATACGTTCCGCTCCGGCTTCTAAGGCAGCCTGGGCCTGATAAACATCTCGCACCTTCACTGATAAATTGGGTAAATTATGTTTTTGTTTATTTTTTATTGTGGTGAGATGCTCATCTTTGGCAGTCTTGAACATATGTTGCGAAATAACAGGATAGACATTAAAAAACTCACTATCCAGTAATTCAACAACTTTTCTCCTGGTCCGGTTTAACACGCTAGACGGAATAATAATATCCGCTGCCACATCTAAATTCAAGCTATTAAGCTCATAGCCGCTGCCCCCTAAGCGGCATAATTGTTTGCGAATCATGGCTTCATCAGTGGGGGTTTTCTGAGCTTTTTCCACCATATAACCACTCTTAACCTCAGCAAAGTGACCATGCTGGTCAGAAGCCGATATATATAATTCCTCGTCCTGATGGGCCCTTACGGTAAAATCCAAGGGTATATCCTCAGCTAAATCTTGGTAGCTTTGGACGGTTGACGACATCAAGGCATTATCATAGGTTTTAAATACCCGATCCCCCTTATTTATACGGCCTGATAGCTGTATCTCCGCCGCGTCACCGGGATAAGCTGTATTAACCTTGGTATTATTAACCCGTAAATCAGAAACTGTGCAGCCAATCCGGCCACCAACCTTAACCCAAATTTCCAGACCATCGCCTAAAGATAATTCCTTGACCAAATCCAGGGTAATTATCTTACCCTGCACATTTTTTACCCGCCCCAACAAAACTCCGCGGTTGTTTGGGCGATTATGACTCATCATCTCTAAGCCCTGATTGCCCTGGAGATAACCTGTTGTAAAATCCCGGTTAAAGACTTGCTCAACAATAGCCAGATCATCCGCCGGTATCTCAGCGTCGCCGTCCATAGTATCAATGGCCTGGCGATACACCCTGCCCACAGCCGCCACATATTCCGGACGACGCATACGCCCTTCGATTTTAAAGCCGCTAACGCCGCTCAAAGCTAAATCTTGCAATAGTTCGAGAGTGTTTAAATCCCTGGGGCTGAGTAAATGGGCCGGCTCTCCCGACAAACTGCCATAATAATCATCCCAAAGCTGATAAGCCATACGACAGGGTTGAGCGCACTGGCCGCGATTGCCGCTTCTGCCACCGATTAAACTGCTCATTAGGCATTGTCCCGAATAACTAATACAAATTGCCCCGTGGACAAAGGCCTCTAACTCCAAGTCCGGCACGGCTTCTTTAATGGCCGCAATTTCCTTAAGGGTCATTTCTCTAGCTAGAATAGCTCTTTTGAAGCCAAATTCCCGCGCCCACTGGGCTGTTCTCACATTATGAATTGTCAGTTGGGTACTAGCGTGTAACGCAAAAGCAGGCAGGAGCTTTTTAACAGCCCCTGCCAACCCTATATCCTGGACAATTAGGGCGTCTACCCCTAAATCATAAAGAAATTTAGCATAATCTAAGGCCAACGCCAACTCATCATCTTGCAAAAGAGTGTTCATAGTGGCATAAACCTTAACGCCACGGCTATGACACAGCTTTACCGCTTTGGGCATCTCCTCATCGCTAAAGTTGCCAGCTCCCGACCGGGCGCCATAAGCTAGGCCGCTGAGGTATACAGCGTCAGCCCCATTAGCTATAGCTGCCTTGAGGGACTCAAATTTACCAGCAGGCAAAAGTAATTCCGGTTTTTTCAAAACTATCTCCCCGAATTTATATGATATCGATTTTATTTAACTCGTCGGCTAAATCATCGTAATCCTTATTCATCTTATTCTTTTCATCCTGCAACTCCAAGCACAGTAAAATGGCTGCTTTTCCAGGAGTCAAGGAAGGGTTCTTTTTCCGCATTTCCCGTAGGCGTTCATCCACTGTTCGCGCCAAAAGACGCACATACTCCATATCCTGGTCTGTTTTCAAAACAAAGCTTTGTCCGCAAATAGTAACCGGTACCCTTTCCTGATCAGCCATGATAATACCTCCTTAGGAGCGTAATTCTACGCCTAGTTTATCATTTAACACCTTAATAATATGTTCAACAGTAGCATTAATTTCTTCCGCTTTAAGGGTTCTTTCTTTGGCTTGGAATTTAAGTCTGTAAGCTAAACTTTTTTGTGAATCTATTATGCCCTTACCGGCATAGATATCAAAAAGTGAAAGCTCAGTCAGGTACTCCCCGCCGACACTTTTGATAACAGCTTCCAGTTCACCGGCGGTTACCGCCTTATCACAAACAAAGGCCAAATCCATCTCTACGCCCGGGAATTTAGATACCGCCTCATAACGCACATTACCGTCTACCTGGGCAATCAGAGCGTCAAAATCCAATTCTAGGACTATAGCGCGTGCTGGCATATCATAATTTTCCTGCACCAGAGGATTTAACTCGCCCAAAAAGCCAACCTTTTCCCCTTTTACCATGATATAACAGCTCCGGCCAGGATGGAGAAACGGTTCCGGCGTATCCCGGCTTACAGACCACTCATTTATGCCTAATTTACCGAGTAAAGCTCCTACTACGCCTTTCAAATAGAAGAAGTCCCGGGCCTGTGAGTTACCATTCCAACCATGGGAAAACTCACCGCTTACCAATGCTACTAAATGAACAGCTTCTTGGGGCAGCATTTCGCCGCTGGGCTTAAATACATGGGCAGTCTCAAATAAAGCTAAATCAGTGTTTTTTCTATTCATGTTCCGGGCCGCTACAGTTAAAACCGCAGGTAATAGCATTGTACGCATTACTCCCTGCTCATCGCTGAAGGGATTTAGCACCGTAACGCTATGGCGCCGCTGGTCATCCTCTTCTAAACGCAGGAGGTCATAATTCTTTTTATTAGTAAAGCTATAAGTAATAATTTCGTTAAAACCTAAAGCGGTAAGAGCGTCTTTAGCTCTATCCTCCATTTTTTGGCCAAAGGTTTTTTTGCCTTCAGTCAAAGCGCCCACCGGTAAAGTTGTGGGTATTTTATCATAACCATGAAGTCTGGCAACCTCTTCGATAAGGTCCACTTCCCTGGTAATATCCTGGCGATAAAAGGGCACGGTAACAACTATGCCGCCAGGCACTCTTTCATAAGTAAAGGCCAGAGAGTCCATTATTCCCTCTATTTCCGACTCAGGTATCTCTAAGCCCAGGGTTGCGTTACAACGCTGAAAATCAAGGTCAACCTGGCGTTGCTTAAATTCGCCGGCATAGCTATCTATGGTGCCAGCAACTAAGGTGCCCCCGGCTAGCTCGCAAATAAGCTGACATATCCGTTCTGAGGCCCGCTCGGCGGCTTCCATATCAACACCCTTCTCAAAGCGGGAAGCCGCTTCTGAAGGTAAGCCCAGTTTGCGGTAGGTTTGACGAATAGATTTAGGATAAAAATAGGCACATTCAATGAGAATGTTTTTAGTGGTTTCCTTAATTTCCGAATTTAAACCGCCCATTACCCCAGCTATACCAATAGCCTTTTGCCCATCGCAAATCAAGAGCATTTCAGCGTCTAATTCACGCTCTACCTCATCAAGGGTAGTAATCTTTTCGCCATTTTCCGCCCGGCGCACAATAATATGATGGTCAACGATATCGTCATAATCAAAGGTATGAGAAGGCTGGTTCATTTCCAACATCACATAATTGGAAATATCCACTATATTGCTGATGGAACGTATTCCCGCAGCCGCCAAACGGTGGCGCAGCCAATAAGGGGACGGACCAATTTTCACATCCGTCACCAATTTACCGGTATAACGGGGGCATAAATCCTGGTCCAATACGTCTATTTTAGCCATATCGCCAATATTATTAACAGCCTCCGGCAGCTTCACCTCAGGCAAAGTTAAGGGTTTACCGCTGATTGCGGCTACCTCCCGTGCGATGTTAATTACGGAAAGACAATCAGCCCGGTTGGGAGTTAACTCAAATTCTAAAATAGCGTCGTCAAGATTTAAGGCCATTACTAGGTCGTCGCCGACTTGACATTCCTGTGGTAAGATAAATATACCGCCGTCACTTTCCGCCGTGGCTAAGCCGTCTGGTAATTGCAGTTCCCCAGTGGAGCAAAGCATACCATTGGATATAACGCCGCCTTTGTCTACAGCCCCTAGTTTTATGTTGCCGGGTAATTCAGAGCCAACCTGAGCTAAGGCGACTTTAATGCCAACCGCAACATTGGGAGCACCGCAAACTATCGTAAGTATCTCCTGGCCGTTATTAACTTCCAATACGTGCCACTTGGTTTTAGTGGTATCCGGATGCTCCTTTACAGATAGGACCTCACCCACCACTACATTTTTTATACCCTTATTAAAATATGTTACTTGTTCCACACTCAGTCCCGCAAAGGTGAGGCGTTGGGCCAATTCTTCGGGGCTCCAGTCGATGGGAACCATTGATTTTAACCATTGATAAGAAACATTCATGCTTTAAGCCGCCTCCTAGAACTGATTGAGAAAACGCACGTCGTTTTCAAAAAATACTCTGAGATCATCAATATCATACTTGAGCATAGCCACTCGCTCGATACCAACACCAAAGGCAAAGCCCCGTAGTTTTTTACTGTCATATCCGGCCATTTCTAAAACATTGGGGTGAACCATACCGGCGCCGAGAATTTCCAGCCAGCCGCTATCCGCACAGGAACGGCAGCCCTTACCACCGCAAATACCACAGGATATATCCACCTCAACACTGGGTTCAGTAAAAGGAAAATAACTGGGACGCAGCCTAATTTCCCGATCCGCCCCAAATAGCTGGCGCAGCATAGTAAGAAGGGTGCCTTTTAAATCAGCCATAGAAATATTCTCATCTATAACTAACCCCTCAATTTGGTGAAACATGGGAGAATGGGTGGAATCATCATCGCGGCGGAAAACCCGACCGGGGCAAATAACTTTAACAGGATACTCCGGTACTTTACGCGCCATGGTACGAACCTGCATAGGCGAGGTATGGGTACGCAAAAGCACATTCTCTGTGATATAGAAGGAATCCTGCATATCTCTAGCGGGATGATCCTTGGGCAAATTTAAACCCTCAAAGTTATTGTACTCATTTTCTACTTCCGGGCCTTCGGCTATTTCATAGCCCATGCCTAAAAATATATCCTTCAACTCGTCAATGACCATAGTAAGGGGGTGACGCTGTCCCAAAGGCAGTTTTTCGCCAGGCATGGTAATATCAATTTTTTCGCTCTCTATTTGTCGAGCCAGGGCTTGCTCCTTGAGGACTTTGGTTTTTTCCCCAATAAAGCCCTCCATTTTCCCTCTAATCTCATTGGCGACTTGTCCCACCTTGGGCCGTTCTTCGCCACTTAATTTACTCATTCCCTTTAAAATAGCGGTTAATTCACCTTTTTTGCCTAAAAATTTAACTTTTAAATCGTTTAGTTCTTCCTGTGTACTAACCTTTTCCAGTTGGACCTTTACTTCGTTTTGAATATGGTCTAACTGCTTCAGCATCTCGTCCAGCATCATTTTCCTCCTTATAACATGAAAAAGGATCTTCCGAAAAAGACGAAGACCCTTTTGAAATGAGCACAGTAAAATACCGCACCTTCGTCGTTACTGCAAGTGCAAGTTGCGATAATAAACATAGGCAATAACAGATCCGGTTTTTTCAAAGATACGCCAATAGATTTCCGCGGATTTTTCCATCTTATCTGCTCTCCTGTTTTCGCTTGTATATATTATAGCAAAAACTTTGCTCTATTTCAAGCATCTACGGCGAAAATCAAACGCTATTATTCCCCCTGCCATGGCCACATTCAGGGATTCAACCTTATTAGTTTGAGGAATATATATTTTACCATAGGGGCCATTAAGCCAATCTCCGCTTAAACCGCTGCCCTCATTGCCTAAAACCACTGCCAAGCAGCGGTCAAGGGGAATTTCCCAATAGGGCATATCACCTGCCATATCACATAAAAAGACCCTATAAAAATTTGCTTGCAGATATTCACTAATTGACTCAAAGGGTAAATCATAAAATAGCGGTATAGTGCCGATAGCCCCCATTGTACTCCTCACTACTTTGGGGTTATAAGGGTCGACAGTCCCCTCCTCCATAATTACAGCCTTAATCCCGGCTGCCGCTGCAGTGCGAATTATCGTACCCAAATTGCCGGGATCCTGTATTTTATTGAGTATAAGCACTAAATCACCGGCTGCGCACTGTAGGCTACTCAACTCCGGACACATCATAGGAAAGGCGGCTGCTATACCCTGGCTGCTTTTAGTAGCGCTAATTTTTTGAAAGATATTATCGTCAACAGCAAAACAGTTATCACTGCAAGGGCAGACTTTCTCTAAAAAAGCTATATCGCCAAAATCGTTACTGTAAAGAATTAAATGGGGGCGCAGGCCGGTATCAACTAAATCCTCAATCAATCGCCTGCCCTCAGCGGGAAATAAGCCATATTCCTGGCGATATTTTTTTCTTTGCAGCTCATTAAATAATTTGATATATTGATTGCTCTTTGAGGTAATCATCACAAATTCCCCCGCTTTTCCCTAAAACAGTTAACCTTTATTGTGAATATAGACAAAGAAAGCACCCGTTTACAGGTGCTTTCTTTGGTGCCGGAGACCGGGCTCGAACCGGTACAGTGTTGCCACCGTGGGATTTTAAGTCCCATGCGTCTGCCAATTCCGCCACTCCGGCACTGAAAGAAATAATACCATATCAGTACCGAATTTTCAAGTACTTTTTACTCTTTCTCTAAAATATTCTTACAAATTATAAAGTTATCGTACCGTTATCCGTTGTAATAAGAGTCAAAATATCTTCCTCCGCTCCTGTCATGGCATTGAGATAAAGCAAATATTCATGGCTACCATGCTTAATACGGTATTCATAACAGAGTACTTCCCCGCCGCTAGCCAACGGAATAATGGTTAGCTGTTCAGATTCAGGGACAATATCATCGCCCAGTTTCGCTCTGGCTTCATCAGGGGAAATTACTTCAGGACTATAGTCCCTGTCCTTATGATGTTTTAAGTAGCTCTTGGCGTCAAAGCCTACAACCTTGCCCGAGGTTAAGTCTACCGAAACTTTTACCATATCAGGATAAACGGAAATGCCATTCTCATTATATAAAAAATTGACGGTTATAATGTTATCTTGAATTATATAGTAGGAGGAGGCCATATTCTGGTACCCTGTTCTATTGATAAATTCTTCGGCAACATTAACTCCCTTTTTAGGGCTGATAATCCTCTTATCTCCCCCTTGTTCAGCAGTATATTGCACTGGATGGCAACCTGTGCGGGATATATCTAAATATCCAATTGTGTTATCCTCACCAGCCATTACATTGACTGAATATACAGCAATGCCAGCGTTTTCACTACTACGACCATAGGCTTCATATTGATATTCATCACCTAAAAGGTTGGCGGCTAGTTCCAAGGCTTCTGCCCAGGTTGCTTCCTCACCGCTGAGTTCTAAGGGGCCGGCGTTTTCCAGTTCATCGGAAAAGGGACCGTCATAAGTAAGGGAGGGCACTTCGTCCAAATCAGTAGTTATTTCCGATAATGAAGAATGGGCGGCGCTGGCAGTTGCTAAATTATTTTTAGCAACCTGTTTTTCCGCTTTACTTGAGGCGTCCCAAGAGAACGGCGTTTCCTCCGAATTTTCCAGTTCATGGAGAGCTATTGATAATTTTTCAACCTCAGTATTGAGGGATTCTAAAGTTTCTCTTTCCTCAGCGGTAATCTCACCACCATCATTAATGCGCTTCATTAGAGAGTAAGAAAAGTCCCCCATTTGATTAAGGAATTTTTCCGTGCGTAAAAGAGCATTGTGGTAAAGAGGAAGTTGGCATAAATTTTCCTGAGCAACATATGCTTCAGTATTGAGTTCCGAAAATAGCTCGGATCTGGTGGAATTATCCGTTGATACCAAAGTTTTAGAAGATAATATTGATAATTTTTCCACTGAATCCAAAATATCGTAAAATGCTCTACTACGCATATTTTCCACAGCGGTTTCACGGGCTGAAGTTTCATTAGTTTCATAAAATCCCCAACCAAAGCCAATAACAGTTAATATGGCTAAAAAGATTATTAATCTATTTTTATTCATAACTCCTCCTTACCTAGCAAAAACATGTTGACCATATTGCACGGCGATTTCCCTAGTCCAAACCCACTTATTAACTTTTTTATAGGGATTCCAGAAAAATAAGGAACCGTAAGTTGGGTCCCATCCATTGAGAGCGGCCTGGGCCGCCTTGCGTGACTCCTGGCCAGCGCTGGAATTCATTCTGCCGTTACTAACCGATTCCAAGGCGCTACCTTGATATACTACACCGCTTAAAGTATTGGGAAACTGAGAGTTCTTAACCCTGTTGAGGAGCACTGCCCCTACCGCTACCTTGCCAATATAGGGCTCAGCCTCCGCCTCAGCATGAATTGCCCTGGCCAATAGGTTTACTTGGTCATTATAGGACATTCCTCCTCCAGAACCGGCCACAGCCACTATATCTTCATCCGTTGCCACTTCAGCTGAGGTAATATCATCATACAGAATGTAGGTGGCAGAACCTAAAAATAAGGTCAAACATATAATGAGTTTTATATACTTTTCCATAAAAGCCTCCTCAGAATTATTTGACCTTATTTTTTCCTCTATTGCCCAAAATATACAGAATGATTTTTTTAAGTAATTTTTTTAAAAATAAGCTTGAATTATGATTTCCTTTATGGTATTATAATTGAGCAGCTAATGAGCTGACAGCTGGCGCTGTAGCCAAGTGGTAAGGCAGAGGCTGTCTCTTATACACATCTGACGCT
>DXZC01000250.1 GCA_019415505.1 Peptococcaceae bacterium
TGTGTATAAGAGACAGGTCCCGGGTTATCTTAAAGGAGCGGCTGACCACGGCGAAAATAATTGCCACTATCATGGTTTTTTGCGGCGTTATTCTAATTATCCAGGTGTTTAATATTAGTTCCCTGTCAGCCGGGGATAACCGCGCTGTACTGGGAATTCCCTCCACAATCTTCGGCATTGGCATCGGCCTGGCGGCGGGGTTGTTTGCCGCCCTGTTCACCATTTTTTCCCGCAAGCTAAACCGGGACTACTCCGGCTGGACCGTAAACTCCTGGGGTTACTTTATCGCCTTTCCCATTTACGCCCTGGTGGGTACCCCCCACATTGTCTCCTATAACTGGACGCCTCTTACTATGGGCGTTATCTTTCTCGTGGCCCTGGTGGGCCTGGCTGCTTATTCCCTCTACATCGTCTGTATGCACTATATTGAAGCGGGTGAAGCCAGCCTCATAGTTACCCTAGACCCAGTATGCAGCATCACCATGTCCATAGTTATTTTGGGAGAATCCCTTACAGGCGGGCAATTTTTAGGCTGCTTGCTGGTTCTCAGCGCCGTGGTCTTTATGGAAAAGGGCCAGGGCCTTATAGATGCTATTAAAAAGAAACCAACAAAACTAACAGGAGGTACCTAAAATTATGCCCAAAAGCGCCCAAGGTCTTATTTTCGTACTTTTATCCAGTCTCTGCTACGCCCTTACCGGGCTGGTCAGTAAAGTTCTGCTCAACAGCGGTATGGAGCCCCTCCTCACGGTGACTCTGCGTAACGGCGGCTGCTGCCTCCTGCTGGGCCTGGGCTTGCTGGCCTGGAACCGGGGAGCCTTCAAGCTAAACAGGGCGGACTTTAAAGATATTCTCATCGTTTGCCTATTTATGTTTATCTACTCCGCCGCCTATTTCTTTGCCCTGGTATACCTCAACTTTTCAGTAGCGGTTATTTTGCTTTATACTTATCCCTCCATGGTGGTAATCGCCTCGGTGGTCATCTATAAAGAAAAGCTCAACAAGGCTATTATTGCCAGCCTGGTGCTGACCTTTGGCGGCCTGCTCATGACCCTGAACCTTTTCAGCGGCCAAATAGATAATCTCTCCGCCACCGGCGTAGCCTTAGCCCTTCTGGCGGCAGTGGGGGCGGCGGGCTTTGCCCTTTATGTCAAAAAACTGACCAAGAGCTATAATGGCGCCACCATTAACTTTTATTGCTTTCTCGCCACAGTGGCGGGCTACTCTCTAATGCTCTTGTTTAATCCTCCCGCCGCTTGGCCCGACCTGGCGGATTTAGGCCGCATATCTCTTTCAGTGGTACCCTACACCTTGGCCCTATTATTT
>DXZC01000251.1 GCA_019415505.1 Peptococcaceae bacterium
GCTCGGAGATGTGTATAAGAGACAGAATTTATAGGGGGTAAGGTTAGCATGAATCAGACCCAGGATAGAATAGTGGAAATTTTTAAAGAAACTATGGATTATCCGGAAGAAAAGGAAATATCTTTGGCTGCTTCGTTTAAGGATTTAGGCATTGATTCCATGGATCTGGTGGAAGTGGTATTTGCTATTGAATCGGAATTCGGTATTGAGATTCCAGATGAGGACTTAGCTAATTTTTCTACTGTGGCAAATGCCGTAGATTTTGTGGAAGAATTAATAAAATAGGGTCCATTGGGCTGTAAAGGATAAAATGGTAGGCTTCTTCTTGCTTTTCTCTGTTCGCATATCTGCTTCCTTTGCGGCCCGGTTCTTTTTAAGGTGTCTATTTTATTATAGATATTATCTCGTATATTGGCTGAATTATGGGATGAAACAGGGCAATATAAATTGTGAGGTAAATTATGAAAGAATACGTCTATAAAAAAATAAAAGAATGGGGTATTGAGGGAGTAGATGAAGAATTATTGCGTACCGCCTTAATGCACCCTTCCTATGATACAGCCGGTAAGCGCAATAACCAGCGGCTGGAGTTTCTCGGCGATGCCGTTCTAGGTATGGTATTAGCAGAGTATCTTTATACCAAATATCCCCAAAAGCACGAGGGTGATTTAACCAGGCTGCGGGCGTTGTTGGCCCAAGAGGCTACCTTAGCCATGGTGGCACGGGATATTGGCTTAGGCGATATTTTACTTTTGGGTAAGGGCGAGGTTAGCGATGGTGGCCGGAAGCGCCCCTCAACTTTGGCTGACGCCATGGAAGCGGTAATAGCCTCAGTTTATCTCTCCTTTGGTTTACCCAAGGTTCGCGAGTTTATTTTACGCTATTTTGGTGGCTTGGAGGACGTTATTCCCCAAGGGGAAAATGATATTTTGGATTACAAAACCGCCCTCCAGGAATACGCTCAAAGCTTAGGTGGTGAAAATGTATCCTACTCTATTTTAAGTGAAGATGGTCCGCCCCATGTTCGCGTATTTACTGCCGGGGTTTTTTATCAGGATAAGCTGTTGGGTAAGGGCACCGGGCGTTCCAAAAAGGATGCGGAAAAATCCGCCGCCAAAGTTGGCTTTAGCTCTTTAAAAGCATTGACGGAGCAGGGTGGGCAAAATGGCTAAGCGTAAACTTATCCCTATTTTTATTCCCCAGGCTGGCTGCAAAAATCAGTGTGTCTTTTGTAATCAAAAGGGTATAACTGGTATTAATACTGTCTCTTATACACATCTG
>DXZC01000252.1 GCA_019415505.1 Peptococcaceae bacterium
GTTAGACGCACTAGTTTTCTTTGGCCCAGGATAGTGATTTACCCTGCATAACAAGGCCCCTATGGCCAAAAGTCATAGGAGCCTTGACATTTGTCAAGTAGTTGTTAGCTAGCCGCCGGCTGCCTTCTAAATGAAGCGCAACGCTGCCAAGATTGTTAGAAGCTAGTAAAAATTTAAAATGGAATTAGGTAAATTTACCCAGCTGCTATGAGCCGCCTCTTATCAAATTATGAGAAGGCGGTTAGAGGCTAGGGTTGACGTAAACTAAAAAGACGCTGAGATTTTTCCTTCTCAGCGTCTTTTTTTTAGCGTGGTTGTTATTATTAACTGCCCTTAGGTAAAATTTTTCCAATCAAAAACAAGGCTAATATTGCGGTTTTTAATAGCTTATTTTTCCTCAGATACAGCGGTTGGATCTTCCGCCCCTGTTTCCTCAGATAAAGGCATTTCCGCATAATCCGCTTCCGCTTCGTCCTGGCAACAGCATGATTTCTTGGCTTCAATTTTATCTTTAATTTTATCTTTGACAGTTACAGTCTTTTCTTTAACATCGCAAACAGCATCATCCGCCGCTTCTTTAATGGCGCATCTGGTATCCTTACCGGACTTGGGCGCGGCTAAAATAGCCACTGTAGCCCCAAAGATAATACCGGCGGCAAACCCGATAGCCAGACCGGCTAAGGCGTGTTCCCTATTTTCCTGTTCCGCTTGTTTTTTCGTAATTAACCTGGGGTTTTCAAAACTACTAAATCTGTATGACATAAAAATCGCTCCTTTTTTATACATAGCTAATATTGGCTTTCTTCCCGTATAATATATTAGGTTTATTATGTCCATATTATGGCATATAAATGTGAAAAAAGCAAATTAGTCTTTGTGTATATTTTGTGTAGAGTAAAGAATGGCAACTTTTCTGATATTGATCTATTATAGGTAGCAAAATCGCTTCTTTTTTGGTATAATCCTTATATTACTCTAGATTAACGCAGAACGCAACAAGAGGAGGTTCCTATGAAAATAGTATTTACAGACGCTAAAACAGTGTTAAACGATGATGTGTCGTTGGATTCCTTTCAGGAATTAGGCCAGGTAATAACATACCCCCTGTTAAACGCCACTGAAGCAGCTGAGGCTCTGGAAGACGCCGACGCTGTTATTTGCAATAAAACCCCAATGAACTCAGCAACCCTCCAAAGGGCAGACAAATTAAAATATATTGGCGTCTTGGCCACTGGTTATAATAATGTGGATATTCCCTATGTTACTGAACGGGGTATTAC
>DXZC01000253.1 GCA_019415505.1 Peptococcaceae bacterium
ACCATGGGACCCACCAAACAGGCTATGGCGGACGCCGGTTTAAGCGCCAACGATATTGATAAAATCATTTTGGTGGGGGGTTCTACCCGTATACCCGCAGTTCAAGAAGCTATTAAAAACCTTTTAGGCAAGGAACCCCATAAGGGCGTGAATCCCGATGAATGCGTAGCCTTGGGCGCTGCTATTCAGGGTGGCGTTTTAGGCGGCGAAGTTAAGGACGTTCTGCTGTTGGACGTAACTCCCTTGTCATTAGGTATTGAAACTCTCGGCGGCGTTAACACCGTACTTATTGAGAGAAATACAACTATTCCCACTTCCAAGAGCCAGGTATTTTCTACTGCCGCCGATAACCAGCCCTCTGTGGAAATCCATGTTTTACAGGGCGAACGCTCTATGGCAGCGGATAATAAAACCTTGGGCCGGTTTAACCTCAACGATATTCCCCCGGCTCCCCGTGGTGTGCCGCAAATTGAAGTTAAATTTGACATTGACGCCAACGGCATTGTTCACGTTAGCGCCAAAGATTTGGGCACAGGCAAGGAGCAGTCTATCACCATTACCGCTTCCAGCGGCTTGAGTGACGATGATATTAACCGCATGGTAGAGGACGCGGAAAAATTCAAGGAAGAGGACGAAAAGCGTAAATCCCAAATTGAAGTGAGAAACCAGGCGGATACTGCCATTTACCAGGTAGAAAACACCATGAAGGAAATGGCGGATAAGTTTACCGACGCGGAAAAGAACGATTTGGAAAAGGCCAAGGCTGATTTGAAAAACGCTTTGGAAGGCGACGACGGCGAAGCTATTAAGGAAAAGCTTGACGCTATGTACGCTGTGTTGCATAAGGCCTCCGAGCGTGTTTATGGTGAAATGGCAGCCCAACAGCAGCAGAACCAGGACAACGGAGACGGCAACACCGGTGGTGGCAGCGCTGGCCCTGATGAAGATGTTGTGGACGCCGATTATACTGTAGTTGACGATGACGATAAGAAATAATTGGCGCGGAGAAAGGTAAAGTCGTGGCGGATAAAAGAGATTACTATGAGGTTTTAGGCGTAAGCCGGGGAGCCTCGGAAGAAGAAATCAAAAAAGCCTATAAAAAAGCGGCGAAGCAGTACCACCCCGACCTGCACCCTGACGACCCGGCGGCGGCGGAAAAGTTCAAGGAAGTGAACGAGGCGGCGGAGGTTTTAACCAATGCGGAAAAACGCCAACGCTATGACCAATTTGGTCATGCCGGTGTGGATAACAATGGCATGGGC
>DXZC01000254.1 GCA_019415505.1 Peptococcaceae bacterium
CCTATACACAATGCCTAAATAGTTTAACATAATTATCCTTAAAATGCAAGACTATTTTACTAATATTTTTTCATAGCATCCAGCTTTAATAACCCCTAATTGTAGGTCGCCAGTTAAAAATAATTATTGCCGGCAAATCAATGCCACGCTTGATATTAATAGGCCAATAATATATAATAACCCTAAATAAGGAGATGTACCATGAAAATTCAAGTAAAACACTCTAAGAGAATCTTGCCCATAATTATAGGTTTAATGCTATTTTTAGCAACCTTAACAGGCTGTGATTCTAATAACGCCAGTTCTGACAATGAGACGACAAACCCCAAGCAGGCAAGCGCAGCCGTGGATTACTCCCAACCGGAGCATTGGTTAGCGGTACCGGATAATCCCACCCTGCCAGCGGATATTTTTTACCTTTACCCCACGGTCTGGCAGAAAACAGACGACACGGAGGGTAACATCTGCGCCATTGATAACGAATCCATGTTGGCAGGCGCGGCCAGGGTTCTGGATATTCAAGCCAGCGCCTACCAAACCGTCGGCAATATTTACGCGCCCTACTATAGGCAGGCGGACGCCGCCTATTTACTCTCTTTGCCCCTAGATGAACAGGATGAAATCCTCGCCAGTTCACCCAAGGCCGATGTTTTCGCGGCTCTGGATTATTACTTTGAAAATTATAACCAGGGCCGTCCCTTTATTTTGGCGGGTCATTCCCAAGGCTCAGACCTGCTACTCTATGTATTATCCGAATACTTAGGGGAGCGCCCTGAGATTTACCAGCGTATGATTGCCGCCTACGTTATCGGCTACTCCGTTACAGAGGATTTTTTAGCCGCCAATCCTCACTTGAAATTTGCCCAAGGACCGGATGATACCGGCGTTATTATCTCTTATAACACGGAGGCTCCCGATGTCACCAGCCCAAACCCGGTGCTTTTAGAGGGAGCATTGGCCATAAATCCCATATCCTGGACTACAGAGGAAACACCAGCTTCAGCCCAGGAGAGCTTAGGCTCCCGCATCGATGGGGAAAGAAAACAGGCTTTTGCCGACGCTACAGTTGACCAGGAAAGAGGCGTGGTAATTTGTTCCACAGTAGACCCCAGTACCATCCAAGGAAGCAGCTCTATTTTCGGTGAAGGCATCTTCCATAGTCAGGATTACCCCTTTTATTATTACGATATCAGGGCCAATGCGGAATTGAGAGTTCAGAATTATTTAAATAACCAGGGCAACTAAATTAATT
>DXZC01000255.1 GCA_019415505.1 Peptococcaceae bacterium
TCTCAGTGTGCTGGTGCTCCGTTGTATCAATGTTTCTGTGCTCCGGCACTCCGTCACCCTAGTTGCTCTATGCTCTGACGCTCCGACATCTCGGTTCTTCAGTGCCCCAGTGTTTCAACTCTCCAGTACCCCGGCGCTCCAATACCCCCTGGGCTTGCGCTCTTAGTTGTAAAGCTTGGGGCGTGAAACTCGGACCGGAGCTGAAAAACTAAATAAAGTACGCACCATGTAAGGGCAGTAGTCAATCCGGCCAGATTTATACCTTCCCTTTACACGGTGCGCCGCCACATAGGCATATCTAATTTTACAGGATAAGAGGGTTTTTGTCAAAGGGAGTTGGCTGTATTGCGCCGACATACCTGTTAATTTGGCATTACCCGGCTTGTTAGTTATGCCTGGCGGTAGGAAATTCTTACCGCCAGGTTTTTATCTAGGCAAATAAGAAGAGTTTCACCCGCCAGTAATGAGGGTATTTTCCCCGCCTTTACATAGTTAATAGCAGCCTCCTAAAAATTCTTCGGGTTGCTTCCGGCTTATCCTTTCACCGGAAGCCGACCCCAAGAAAGCTGACAAGCAAGGAGAAATTATGCTGAAAAGTTTAGATAAAAAGTTTGAAGTTTGAGATAAAGAAAGGTCCTAAGGAGTTTAAACACTCCAATTTACAGGCAAAGGAGGGATGAACACAGGTTTTGCGTCCCGTGGCAGCTTTGGAGCCGGGACTGGCAGTTACTACTTAGCGGTGATAGGGTAAGAAACATTTTTGTGCGCGTTCCAACCCCCAGGGTTGGGGCGGGGGCCGCCATAGGCGGCTCGTAACCAGGTTGCTTTCGGGTAGCTGGCTATAAGGTTATATTGGTCTTTAAAAATTAAAGATAGTAAGTATGATCAGGCTGCAACTCGCCAGATTACCCAGAAATAGCTGGTTATAAGGTTATACTGTCCTTTAAACAGTAAAAAAATTAAAAGGAGTAAATTATGAAAAAATTCTCTAAACTCATGCTTATCATTGCCTGTTTGGCCATGGTATTTTGTTTCTCCGCCGGCGCTTGGGCGGCAATGCCCAATGACAGCGGCTATCTTGTTGGCGACGTTAATAACTATAAGTATGACGGCACTATTGGCGTTACGGTAGTTATTGAAAGCCGCCCCTACAGCAACACTGACAGCTCGAAAATTTTTGAATACTTTGACGTAACCCTGGGCCAAGCCACAGGGGTTGAC
>DXZC01000256.1 GCA_019415505.1 Peptococcaceae bacterium
TTCGTAGCTTCATAATAGCAGCCTCCTTTTCTTTTTTATATGCTTTTCAAACGCGCCGATGCCGGCGTCAAGGGAGATTGCCAGCAGGGCTATTAATAAACTGCCAGCCACCGTTATCCCTTGGTTATTGGTGGTGATGCCCCGGTAAATAGCTATACCCAGGCCGCCAGCGCCAATATAGGAGGCAATACCAGCCAGAGCTATGGTCATAACCACCATATTGCGGAAGCCCGCCAGTATGACGATAAGCGCCTGAGGTAATTTGATTTTATAAATCATTTGCCACGGCGTACACCCCATGCCTTTGGCCGCCTCTATCACCTCCCCTTCAATATTGACGATTCCCGTATAGGTATTGCGAATCATGGGCAATAGGCCATAGACAGTTAAAGCAATGACGGCTGTAATGTTACCTATACCGGAAAGGGGGAGTAAAAAGCCTAATAGTGAAATTGCGGGAATCGTATAAACCAGGTTGCAAAATCCTAAGACAAATTTTGCCGCTTCCTTATATTCACTGATTATAATACCCAGTGACAAACCGATAACAGTAGCGATAATAATAGCAGTTCCCGAAAGTAGTAAGTGCTGTAAGGTGAGTTCCAAAAACCAATCAAAGCGTTCAATATAAAGCGATATTAATGTTTTCATGCAATGCCCCCTTATTGCGCTACCCGCATTTATTAATGCTTGACCAAAGCTAGGGTCATGCCGCGCTTGGCCTAATATTTCCGCTTCTGTCATAACGCAACCATAGCGGATGGCTTTTTAAACCATCCGCTAGCTGCAAGCGATGTCTTAAGTACTTTATTTTACGACAGAACTATTTTATGGTATTCCTCCGGCAGGAGCCGCTCAATAATTTGGCGGCGTTCCTTAGTTAACTCCGGCAGTTCATATTCTGCCAGGCGTTTTTTCCAGGCGGCTGTCAGGAGATCCTCACAAATGGGTTCGCCATTTTTAACCCAGTTGTTATGGATATCCCTAATATCATATTTAGGTTCATAAAACTCTTTACGATAGATTGGCAGCGTTCTACCCAGGTAACTGCCGGTAGGTCCCTTTTTCTTGATTTCTTCAAACCGGAAGGTTTCTTCATTTACCTCATAGCCGTTCATCAGATGCCGGCACTTAATAATGTCCTCCTCATCCCAGATAAACTTCTCATAGCACATGGTATTCATGC
>DXZC01000257.1 GCA_019415505.1 Peptococcaceae bacterium
CATATAACCCTATTTACAAAAATCTTGTGATAAGATAGGGTTTAAATTGGATAAAATTCACTTAACTGCTAGGCCACCTGAAGTATTAAATACCCAAGTAGTTTCAGCAAGGAGATTTTGCCCATAATCAGACTTTAAATTATCTGACGCAGTACAACACATAGCTACTTTTTCTTGCCTAAGGCTGCCCCTTTAGCCGCAGTAGCCGCCACGGCCTCAATGAGGTCGCTACGAAAACCACCAGCCTCCAGTATTCGCACCCCTTCAATGGTAGTGCCGCCGGGGCTTAAAACATTATCTCGCAGGACGGAAGCCTCAGCGCCGGTTTTCAGTAATAATTTAGAACAGCCCAGCATAGTCTGAACCGCTAAATCACGGGCCAAGCTTTTAGGTAGCCCCACTTCTATACCGCCTAAAACTAAACCTTCTATCATGGTGTAGAAAAAGGCCGGGCCAGAGGCGGATAAAGCCATAGCGCCATCCATCATGCTTTCTTTAATCTCTTCAACCAACCCTAAGGTGGCAAGAACATCCTTTAGCCAGGTTTTTTCCTTATCTGTTACCTTATCATTAGCGGTAAATAAACAGACGCCAGCACCCACTGACATAGCTGTATTAGGCATAATACGCACGATTTTAGCGGCGGGTAGGCTTTGATTAAGGGTAGCTAAATCCACCCCGGCCATAAGGGAAATTATGATCTGCCCATCCCGGTAGTTTTCAGCGATTAACGTCTCTAATTCAGGATAAACTTGGGGTTTAATTGCCAAAAAGACCACGGAAGAACGGGCCATTACCTCTTTATTGCCGTCTAATATTTCCACATCATATTTATCATTTAAATAAAGACGGCGTTCCCGCAAAGGGTCGTAAAGAACATACTCCAGGTGAAAATCCGTCGCTTTTTCTTTCAAGCCGCCAATAATGGTTTCCGCCATTTGGCCGCCGCCTAAAAAACCAAACCTAAACATGGAGCAACCCTCCTTATATTATACCGGGACTGTGCCTATAATATACCGCATTACACAGCTTTCTTATCTAGCAGTCCTAGCAGAGGAAAAATAACCTTCTTTTTCGTTCATCTCCACAATGCGGCCCACTAAATCAACCTGACCCACAGCAAAGATAAACGTATCGGCGGATAAGCGCTGAATATTGCCGCCCATAGCGAAGGT
>DXZC01000258.1 GCA_019415505.1 Peptococcaceae bacterium
TATAAGAGACAGATTATAGTCCGCCCGCCTCCTTTATTAATCTAGCGCCCAAAAATGTTAAATAGTTGATTTTGGGCCGCAACTCTATGCGGCTCTGTCTAAATTCTTCTGTTCAACTGGGCCCAATTCCCATGCCGTTTCGCCTGTATAAGTTCCCCAGCTACACTAAAATCGCTGTTTTCTGGGCTTTGGCCGTAAAATCTTTAGCGTTTTTATAATTATTATTTTTGCGGTACCTTTCAGTTTTTAACATATATAGCTATGGCTTGGGAGAGCAAGGCGGCTGTGCCTGGCCCGTATTTGTCAATGTTAGCTGTAAATCTGTCATCGCTGATATACATCTGTCCCAGACTGGCCAGGATTTCATTGGTAGCTTGGTAGTAATACTTGGTTAAAAATTCCTGCCATTGCTTTACCAGGTCTTGAATTTCCGGGTCAGCGGGATTATCCTGGGCGTGGGCGGCAAACCGCGCCATTATGCTGTCCATTTCTCCCTGAATTATTTGCCAGTCAGCCTCGGTATAATGGGCTGTTTTATCTTCGCTTTCAGCATAGGCTTTGGTTTCCCCCCAGCGTTCCTTGGCTTCAGCCTGGTACTTTTCTTGGCTTGCCTTAATATCCTTGTTGTCAAAGGCGTCAAATTCCATGGTTCTTTCTCCTTTCAAAGCGGCTTGGGCTAGTTCTATTAACTCCGACAGCCGCTGTTTCTGCAAATTCAGTAAGTTAATGTGCTTCATTAAGGCTTCCCCACGGTCGTACGACGGGTTATTGATAATGCTTTTTATGTCCTTTAAGGCGAAGCCCAACTCGCGGAAGAATAATATTTCCTGAAGCCGCGTTAAAGCTGCCTCATCGTAATAGCGGTAGCCGTTAATTGCCACTACTGTGGGGGGTAACAAACCAATCTCATCGTAATAGCGGAGGGCCCTCACTGTTACGCCGGTTAAGTCGCTTACCTCTTTTACTGTTTTCATCACATCACCTCGCTGTAATCATATCATAAACTATTACGTTACGGCAATGTCAAGCCCTTTTTTACAGAAAATTAGCGCATTGCATTGCCATATTATAGGAAAGTATGTTATTATTAAATATTATAATTAAGTAATTTTGGCGCTAAGCAAAGGAGGGCACAGTGTCTGAAGTCTGTCTCTTATAC
>DXZC01000259.1 GCA_019415505.1 Peptococcaceae bacterium
CCGCCATAATGTCCGCCGCCCGCTGCAAAATGGTAATTAAATCATCGGTATTGTAAAAATCCAGGCGGCTAATCACTCCAAACCTATCCCGCAGGGGAGAAGATAGCATACCAGCCCTGGTTGTAGCCCCTACCAAAGTAAAGGGGGGGATATCCAAACGCATGGTGCGGGCCGCAGGGCCTTTACCAATAACTATATCAATACAAAAATCCTCCATGGCAGGATACAAAATTTCCTCCACTGAACGGTGTAAGCGGTGTATTTCATCAACAAACAACACATCGTGCGGTTCCAAACTGGTTAGAATTGCCGCTAAATCACCGGCCCGCTCAATAGCAGGCCCAGACGTGGTGCGAATATGAACATTCAACTCATTAGCGATTATATTGGCCAAAGTGGTCTTACCTAGTCCCGGAGGCCCGTACAGCAGAACATGGTCTAAGGCTGACCCTCTATTGCGCGCCGCTTCAATAAAAATAGCCAGATTTTCCTTTACCTTATCCTGTCCCGTGTATTCCGCCAAGGTCATAGGGCGTATGCCCGCTTCCGCAGAAACATCCTCCAGCTTTAAGGAGGAAGATATTATTCTATCATCATTTGTTGCCATAAGCGTTTACCTCCTCAAAACCGGCTCAAAGCTAAAAGGGCCTTTTTTAACAGGTTATCGTTATCTATGCCCGGTTCGGAGCTTAAAATTTTCACTACAGCCTGTTTCGCCTCGCTGCGGTTATAACCTAACTGACAGAGGGCAGCGATAGCGTCGTTATCCATTGCCGCATTAGCGTAAGTTTCCGGCGGCAAGTCTGCCGCGTCCCCTCCTGCGATATTCAATTTACCGATTTTATCCTTCAGCTCCAGGACTAACCGCTGGGCTGTTTTTTTACCAATGCCGCTGACCCGCTCAAAGGGACGGCTATCGCCAGCGCTCATAGCGCCGGCTATCTGCTGGGGCGCCAGTTGATTCAAGATGCCCAGGGCGCTTTTGCCCCCAATGCCGCTGACCCCTAAGAAATGGCGGAATAAAATCAATTCCTCCTGACTGGTAAAACCAAAGAGAGTCCACTGATCTTCCCTGACCACTAAATGGG
>DXZC01000026.1 GCA_019415505.1 Peptococcaceae bacterium
GGAAAAGGTAATGAGCATGATTCCCATAGAGGATATATTAAGGGCAGACCATGATTTAAAGGGCATAGCAAAAAACCACCCTTTGGAAATAAATGCTGTATTATCCGAACGCTACGACTGCCAGGTTTATTTAAAGCGCGAGGATTTGCAAATGGTGCGCTCCTTTAAAATTAGGGGAGCTTATAATAAAATGTGCCAACTAACCCAGGCGGAAAGGGATAAGGGCGTAGTCTGCGCCAGCGCCGGCAACCATGCCCAGGGGGTGGCTTTTTCTTGTAAAGCCATGGGCTGCCACGGCAAAATCTTTATGCCTGTAACCACCCCCAAGCAAAAGGTCTCCCAGGTTGCCCGCTTTGGCGGCGACTATGTGGATATTGTTCTGGTAGGCGACACCTTTGACGCTTCTAACGCGGCGGCGGTAGAGTTATCCGCCAAGGAAGGGTTGGCCTTCATTCACCCCTTTAACGACCCCTATGTTATCGCGGGCCAGGGTACCATTGGCCTAGAAATAATGAATGATGACGCGGGGCATATGGACTATGTATTTGCCACTATTGGCGGCGGCGGCATGGCTTCAGGAGTGGGCTCCTATATCAAGCACATTCGCCCTGCCACCAAGGTCATTGGCGTTGAACCCGCTGGAGCCGCAGGCATGGCAGCCTCTGTGGCGGCGGGAGAGGTTGTTTCCCTGGAGAGCATTGACAAATTTGCCGACGGCGCGGCGGTAATGCGGGTAGGCGACTTAACCTATGAAATCTGCCAGGAAGTTTTAGACGATATAGTGAAGGTTCCCGAAGGCAAGGTCTGCACAACTATCTTGGAGCTTTACAATGACAGCGCCATTGTTACGGAGCCGGCCGGAGCCTTGACCATAGCGGCGTTGGATTTTTATAAGGATAAAATCAAGGGAAAGAAGGTGGCTTGTATCATCAGCGGCGGCAACAATGATATAGCTCGTATGCAGGAAATCAAGGAACGCTCCCTCCTTTATGAAGGGCTACAGCATTACTTTATAATTAACTTTCCCCAACGCCCCGGCGCTTTGCGGGAATTTCTCAGCGAGGTTTTAGGACCCAACGACGACATTATCCGCTTTAATTACAGCAAAAGCAATGATAAGGATAATGGACCCAGTTTGCTAGGTATTGAGCTAAGCCGCCCCGAGGATTACCAGCCGCTAATCAAACGCATGGAGGCTAAGGGCTTCCGTTATACTGTGGTAAATGATACGGAGCAGCTTTTTAACTTGTTCTGCTTCTAAGGTAAAATAAAACCCGAATATCGCGATAATATTTCGATATTTCGGGTTTTTTTGTTAAAGTAAAGGATTATTAAATTATGGCTAAAAAAATATCTGTTTTGGGCTGCGGCCGCTGGGGTACCTTTATTGGCTGGTATTTGGACCGTATTGGCAAAGAGGTAACTATTTACGGCCGGGCCGCCTCCGGGAATATGGCGGAGCTACAGGCTACTAGAGCTAATAAATACTTAAAGCTGACGGATAGCGTCACCCTAACCTCTGACCTCAGCCAAGCTGTAGCGGCAGAGCAAATTGTTATTGCCGTTAACGCCCAGGGTTTAAGGGAGCTTATGGTCGAGCTGGCCCCTTTAGAGCTAAAAAATAAAACCTTTATCCTTTGTATGAAAGGGGTAGAAATTGCCACTGGCCAGCGGCTTACAGAAATTGTGGCGGAAAACTGCCACGCCAGCAATAAGGTAGCGGTTTGGCTGGGTCCCGGCCATGTGCAGGAGTTTACCAGGGGCATACCCAACTGCATGGTAATCGATAGCCAAGACGAAGCAATAAAAAAAGAATTAGTGGATTCCTTTTCCAGCGAATTAATCCGCTTTTATTATGGCAATGACCTGCTGGGCAATGAAATTGGCGCGGCAGCCAAAAATATAATGGGCATTGCCGCCGGTATGTTGGACGGTAAGGGCGTATCCTCCCTGAAGGGAGCTTTGATGAGCAGGGGTACCAGAGAAGTAGCCCGCCTGATTAAGGCTATGGGCGGTAATGAGCTATCAGCCTACGGCCTGTGCCATTTAGGCGACTACGAAGCCACGGTATTCTCCCAATTCAGCCATAACCGCTGCTTTGGCGAGGCCTATGTTCGAGGAGAAAAATTTACCTCCTTAGCGGAAGGGTACTATACAGTTAAGGCCTTGAAAGAACTGGGGGAAAAATATCAGGCCGATTTGCCAATTTGTAACGCTGTTTACACTATTCTTTACGAGGGCGGCGATGCGGACGAAACCTTGCGCTCCCTTTTTCTCCGCTCTTTAAAGCGGGAATTTTAATATTTTGACCCTCCAGAAAAAATATCTTGATTTTACTTAAAAAAATTGTTGCATTTTGTCGAATTGGCGAGTATAATTTGAAATATAATAAGTTTTAAAGTTCTAAACTACGATTGGGGTAAAAATTTCAAGCTGGAGTTCTGACTTGGACACATAAAAATTTAACCCCACATTGGTTTGATTTAACCTGGGGGTTAAGGAATAAAAACATTCGCCTGAAGGAATTAGCTTATAGGTTACTCATCCACTTCCTTTATTTCGATAAGTTCTTCAATACCGCAGTTTAAAGAAGTACAAATTTTAAGTAAAATATAGCTGTCATACCTTATAACTTTGTTTTTGTAATATTTATCAATGGTGGGGTAATTTATGCCCGTATCTTTAGATAGTTGATATCTGGTTGTACCAGATTCACTCAACAATTTATCTAAATTTAGTCTTATGACTTTCATAACTCTTCTCCTATATATAAGGTATAGGATATATTTGTTGTTGACAATACTAGCATTTATTTATATAATTAAATAGTTATATAAATAAACGAGCGGCAGGAGAACAACATGGCTAATAGGAAGGCGTATAGAAAAATAGCTAAAAAATACGGCGTGAAAGTGGCGGAGGTAAAGGCGGAAATGAACCAAGCCATACGCCGGGCCGCTGAACGGGGAAATATGGCCGGTTTAAAATGCCCAGGTAACGCAATTCCTACCAGTGATGAATTTATTGCATATGCCGTTAATAAAATAAAAAATGACAAATAAAACGTTAAAAAGCAAAGGGGCCCGGAAAAGTTTAAAAACTTTTCCGGGCCTTTATATTAAGCCTTGTCCTCATCTTTCTTTACTGGGGAGGTAGTTGTATCATCATTTCTTAAATATTCCTTCCTAGCTATGTAGGAACCAATACAACCAAAACCAGTAGGAGATGCGGACATGGACTCACGCGAAAGCTCACTAGCGCAGACTTCACAATATACTTTGCCCTTAAGTTCGTAAAGGTCATCACCAAAAATTTGTTTATCACATCTAGTACAATGGGACATTTTATTTATTTCCTCCTTTATCTATAATCTTAACTAACTGTTCACGCAGAGACTTTGTCACCCAAATAAGGGGAGCTGACAAAAAAAACCAAATAAGAGTATATACCAAGCAAATTTGACCCATAAAATTAAAGCGGAAACGGCTATAATCCCAAACGTGCCATTGGGCCCAAAGATTTACCACACAGCCGATGACAAATTCAACCGCCGTAATTATGGCCGCACCTAGAGTACAGCGCACCCATAGCGGAGTCTTAGCGGACAGCTTTCTATTGAGAGCGTCAATAGAAAGAAAGCAGGTGCCGCCGGCTAAAAACATAGTCCAATGACTATAGCCCCGCCATAAAATCTCCAGTACATAATAAAAACCGCCGCCCAAAATAAACATGAAAAGAGCGATAAGCCGGGATTTCAAAAAAGCACCTCCTCTGTGATTCTCTTTTCATTATCTGTAATTTCGCGCCGTTCCATACCGGGAAAATATCGGAAATTTTAACTCACGAAAACTTTTAAGGCAATAAGCCTGTAAAACCTAAACTACCCCACTTGTTAAACAGTATGATATACTACTTAACAAGTGGGGTGCGGTTTACAGCAGTTCATATATGAAATTCTCTTAGAAATATTATATTTTCCCTTTATATGCAAGGATTGTAAGATTATTTTTAACCATGCTTTTTTCCGTTCAGAAAGTAAAACGCCAAGCCAATCCCAACTGTTACCAAAGCGCCAATACCTCTGGCCGCCAAACATTCAGAGCAGTATTTTCCCAAATATTACATATAAACGACCATGCCAACTGAGATAAACGGCTTTATTAATTTTATTACAACATCACTTCCTTGTTTTAGTCCCATAATTTATACCTTTGAATTTTGTTCATTCATATTCATCATCATTATCATCATTTATCTTTTTTTCTATTCCGCGCTGTCCTCGCCGATTAAGCCAATAAAGAAGCATCAGCACAGCTGTGAGCAAAATAAGTGAAGAAATAAAAGTAACCGCTAATACAGCGAGAAAATGCCCGTCCAATATCCCTGTATACATATGGCCGTAACTAGAATAATTTCTTATGCCATTCACAATACTTACAGAAAGACTTAAAACCAACATAGCGGATACAGTTATTACTTTTCCTCTTTTAGAGGTATCTATAAGACTGATACCAACAAATATGCTTCTTATCGCAATATAAGCCACTGATAAAACAATAATACCAAGTTCAACTACATACCCTGTAAAATGCATATCCAGTACATAGGTTTTAAGCAAAACAGAAGCCACTAAAAGAAACAGAACTACAAGGTAGGATTCGCTGAGCAGCTTATTAGTGGTTTGTATAATACGTTCATCTTTAATTTTCATTATGACTCCTCCCAAAATAAGTCGTTTAAAGTTTTGTTAAGAGCTTTACATATTGCGATACAAAGCTTTAGGGTTGGATTATAATTACCGGATTCTATTAAACCAATAGTCTGTCGGGTAACGCCAACAATATTAGCTAAATCCTCCTGATTCATATCACATTCAATCCTGGCAACCTTAATTCTTTTATTTTTCAAGTAAAGACCTCCCTTCCCCCTTCCTACAATGGATTATACATTATATATTCCTAAATGTCAATTATATATTGTATTAAGAAATATATAATATACACTACAAGGTAAAATACAGTGTAAAACCTAGCGCAAACTAATGGCGGCGGCAAATTCTTTTAGGGAATAAATCCACGCCTTTCATTTAACCTACAAACTGCCAACCCCTCTCTTTATGGAGCGTCAACCCAAACTGTAAAATCAGTATAGCGCTGATTTAATCATCAATAATAAATGGTAAAATACCCACTGAAAACACAGCATAAATAAAGCCCGGTTGCACCCCAAGGTGCAACCGGGCTTTAATAATTATAAGCAATAATTAAATCTCACTTTTACAGCTTTCTAAAACTACAGATATGCCTAGCTAGGTATAGCTAGTTGTGTGTGCTAACTTAATCCACGCCGTATTTCTTCTTTTGTTCCGCCACCATAGACATAATGGCAGGTATTTCTTCCCGCATTAGTTCATCATAAAAACCTTGGTACCTATAGGTTATTTCCTGGCCCTCTTTAATGCGCTTCACATAGTTATCTAAAAGTTCCCAATCCTTTTTATAACTATGGAAGCTATTGGCAGTATGAGTATAGCTGCCCACCGCCAGACCCAATTCCTGGGCCACACGCTCCTGTAGGCAAATAAAGGCAAAGGCGTTCATAAAGGTGGCTTCCGTAGCGTCGTTACTGCGCATCAGCACCTTCATATCCAGTTTATTGTGGCGAATCATAAACATTATATGCTGCAAACAGGCGGGGTGGTCGTTATACATATCCACAGAATTGTCCCGCACATCTATCACAGCCCGGCGGGAGGCGGGGTCCCGCTTTAATTCCCCAATAACAAAGGGCAGTTGGTCTTTAATTCTGTCATGATAAGTATACTCCCAGACATGCTCGCCCCGGCCAATCATAAAATCCAAAATGCCGTCGCACACCTCCAGGACATACTGTTGCAGCTCATGGTGGCCGCCGATAAAGCAGCGGCTCAACCTAGGCTCAGCCAAAGGCTCAGCCACCTGAAAGGTCATGGCACATTCTTTGGTTTCCGAGTCATAAGCGGGGCACTCAGTTAATTCCCCCTCCTCTGCCAGACAAACTAAAGACTGATGGTAAGCCTCCGGCAAGGTTCTCCCCTCTACCAAAAAATGTCTCATATTTTTGCTCCTTTCAGATTACCGCATACGGCCTTATAATAATTCGCTAAGTTATAATAATTCGCTTAATTGCTGCTATTTCCTGTTTAAAGCTTAATTTTATTCAAGGCCTTATCCAAATCAGCCAAAAGATCCTCCGGTTCTTCCAACCCGGCGGATAAGCGGATTAGGCCATCGGAAATACCGGTGGCTTCCCGTTTTTCCTGGGGCACATACCAGTGGGTCATAGAGGCCGGATGCTGCACCAAGGTATCGGTGTCCCCTAAGGATACGGCAAGGGTGAGAACGTCAAGGTTTTCCATTACCGTAACGCCGCCTTCATAACCGCCCTTAACTTCAAAGGCCAAATTGCCGCCAAAGCCATTGCGCATTTGCCTTTTAGCTATTTCATGCTGGGGATGACTAGCCAAACCAGGGTAAAAGACCTTTGCCACCATGGGGTGGCCGGCCAGAAACTCCGCGATTTTCATGGCGTTATCCGAGTGGCGCTGCACCCGCAAGCCCAAGGTTTTTAAACCCCGCATAAAGATATAAGCGTTAAAGGGGGAAGCGCAGGTACCGATATTCTTGAGGCCATCTTCCCGAACCTGGAACACCAAATCCTTTTTACCGACCAAAACGCCGCCCATGGCGTCGCCATGGCCGCCAATATATTTTGTGGCCGCATGAATCACCACATCAATACCCAGCTCTATTGGTTTACAAATATAGGGGGTTTGGAAAGTTGAGTCCACAGAAGTCATAACGCCATGTTTTTTGCCGATAGCGGCAATAGCGGCAATATCCACCACCTTCATCGTGGGATTGCAAGGGGTTTCAAAATGGAGCAGCTTGGTGTTGGGTTTTATAGCTTTTTCCACAGCCTCCAAATCACAAAAATCCACAATGCTGGTTTCCACGCCAAACTTCGGCAGCAAAGTGTTGAATATATAGGAAGTGGCGGAATAAGTGGTATTATCGCACAGCACATGATCCCCTTGCTGCAAAACTGTCAAGACAAAGGTGGCAATAGCCCCCACGCCGCTGGAAAATACACAGGCGCTCTCGCCGCCTTCCAGAAGAGCAAAGGTGCGCTCGAACAATTCCCAGGTGGGGTTTGAGATGCGGCTGTAGCAATGGCCCAGGTCTGAACTATAACAACGGTCCGCCCCGTCCTTAACAGATTCAAAGCGGTAGGAATTGCTGGTATAAATAGGTACGTTTAAAGCGCCGCACAGCTCATCGTACCACTTGCCGCCGCGCATGGCTTTAGTAGCAAAGCCTAAAGCCTCGGGATCGATATCACGAAAAGACATGGTTGTCCTCCAAGTTTTTTATTTATTTGTAACGGGCCTCAATATTGGCTAAAATTTTATCTATGGCAGCATCAACCTCAGCAGGCAGGGCCTTAGGCTGATAGTTCTCAATAACGTCCTTAACCCGTTCCTTAACACGCTGCCCCAAGGTCTGCCTGCCGTCTGAGGCCCATTTATCGTAGAGGTTGCGGTCAAAAATATCAGGCTGCCAGTTTTCGTTAAAGTGCTGGAAGGTATGTTCATCACCTAAGAAATGCTTGCCAGGTCCCACCCGCTTAATGGCCTCAAGGGCCAAGGTTTCCCGGTTGACTATAACGCCGTCAAATACCCGGCGGAGCTGGGAGACTACCTCATTGCACATTACCAAAAGGTCAAAGGAAAAGGCCAGACCAAATTCTAAATAACCTAAGTCATGGTTGATGTTGGTACCGTTGAGACCGGAATGCCAAATATAAGTAGCAGCGTCGTTCATGGCCTGTTCGTCAGCTACTTTACTGTTGGAGCAACCGGCAAAGCCCCAGGTGGGCAAGGAGTACATATCACGGCCCATTTCCGTCAAGGCGCCTTGGGTCATCATAGCTTCCGGCGAGGTATAGGTAGGCTGCATGGAAACCATATCAGTGTTGGACATACCGCCGCCAAAGACAAAGGGAGCGCCGGGATTTTTGAGCTGATGAATTACCAGGCCCATGAGATTTTCCGCCGTTGCCAAGCAGACAGCGCCGGCTAAGGTTATGGGGCCAGTGGAGCCGCTCATCATACCGCAAGCGTAGTTAGTGGGCAGACGGTGTTCCGACATATACAGGAGCTTTTCCAAGGCTTCCTCAGTATTGACCAAGGGAGAGGTTGGTTCATCGTACAACACAAATAAAGGTTTGCGGGAAAGCTCGTCCATGCCGCCGCGCACCGCCGCGGCAATTTGGCAAACATCATCCAGGCACTGGGCGTTTTCCGCGATTATTACTTGGGGCTTCACCGTGTTGCGAATCATAATAGCATACTGTTGTTGGTAATGGGTTTTGGGATTTAATTCGTCCACTAAGCCCATAGACATAGTGAAATCCACAGCAGGCAGGCTATCCACCAAGCGCACCGCGTTAACAACGTCCTCAGTTTTCCATTTCCGGCGTTCCCCGGTAAAGGTATCTACGATATTAGGGCAATCGGAACCTGTGCCAAAATAGGCGTTGCGGCCCTGCAAAAGCATGGCCGGCTCGCCGTCCCGATTATAGAGCATAATAGTGGACGGCGCTTGCCGTAAGGCCCATTCCACCAAGGAGGGCTGTAGACAGACATGATAACCATCCACATAGGCGCCAGCCTTTTTCAGCAACTCCAAAGCTTCCTCATGGTGAACGTCAAAGCCAACGTCCTGCAAAATTTCTAAAGCGCCGCTGTGGATATCAGCTCTTTTTTCTGCATCTAAATAAGTGATTCCCCCAGCAAGATTTGCTTTAGCATCATAAATTTTCATGATACACTCCTCTTTCCAAACAAATATATTTATTTAATAAACATACATTTAATCAACTCATTTTACAATAAATTACCCGCCGTTACAATATATAATTTAAAAAAAATTGGGAATTAAATCAGATAATTGGGAAGGGGGACTCTCCAGTAGTATGCCAAGGGAGATAAAGCCTCTTTTAAGAGGTATTTAGCCAAAACTGGAATAAGTGAGAAACAGCGACAAAATATGCGCCTAAGCCTGATACGCCAATTAACAAAACTCATCAAGTCCATTGATTATCTACATAGAATAAATATTATAATATACCAAAATTAAAATTGGCAGGAACTGCCAAACCAGATTAAGCCTTAGGCCAATTATTGCAAGAATAAATACCGGCAAACCTCTTGGCTGCAAAAATAGCCTGCAACCTTAAATTGTACCGTCATAAAGCCCAAGCAACAGCTTTGTTACCGACCCAAGCCGTCAGGAAAAAATTTAAGTCATTACCAGCAGAAGGATTGAAAAAAATCGGGAAAAATAGTATAATAGAAAAAATCTATGAGGAAGAAGGACTTCAGGGTAGGGTCTAAAGCGAGCCAAGAACGGTGGAAGTTGGCAGATACCCCCTGAAAGATGGGCTTCTGAGAGCAAAGCGAACGGGTTGACCAAGTAGCGGCGCCGCGGCATCAGCGTTAAAGGATGAGAGGGAGCTGCTGTTTTAGCCTATTTTTGGCAATACAACAGCTAATCAAGGTGGTACCGCAGAAAATAATCTGTCCTTGGCTTGAGCCAGGGGCTTTTTTATGATTTAAATTTAGGAGGGAAAATTGTGGCGGAAAAATTTTTAATGGGTAACGAAGCCATGGCTTGGTCCGCTATACATAGCGGCGTTAGCTTTGTTTCAGGCTACCCTGGTACGCCCTCAACGGAAATACTGGAAACTATAGCTAAGAATAATGACAACTCCATCCATGTGGAATGGTCTGTTAACGAAAAGGCAGCGCTGGAAGCCGCGGCGGGAGCAGCTTACACCGGCGCCCGCTCCTTAGTAACAATGAAGCAGGTGGGGCTCAACGTGGCCTCCGACCCACTGATGAGCCTAGCCTATATTGGCGTAAAGGGCGGTATGGTTATTGTGGTAGCCGACGATCCCGGTCCCATATCCTCCCAAACGGAGCAGGATACCAGGTTATTTGGCAACTTTGCCAAGGTGCCGGTTTTTGACCCCGCCTCCCCGGAGGAAGCTTACGAAATGATGGCGCGAGCCTTTGCCTATTCGGAAAAATACCAGACCCCGGTGATTTTGCGCCCCACCACCAGGGTTTGCCACGGCTGCGCCAACGTAAAATTAACGGATAACCCCCTACCTCCCCCCCATGGTAACTTTATTAAGGATGATAAATGGGTGATTTTCCCCCGGCTGGCCCAAGCTAACCATAAAAAAATTTGGCGGAGAACGCCGTTAATTGCCGGGGATTTCAGCCGCGGCGGCCTCAATAAAATAGAGGGACAAGGGAAAAAAGCGGTGGCAACTGGTGGGGTCAGCTACAGTTACACCCAAGAAGCCCTAAAAATCCTCAATACTCAAACGGCTATTTTGAAAATAGGCACACCTTACCCCTTCCCTGAGGAGCAGGCGGTAGCTTTTTTAAACCAGGTAGACGAGGTGCTGGTAATTGAGGAGCTGGAACCGGTAATTGAACGGGAATTAATCTACCTTTGCGGTAAGCACCATATAAACATCACCATCAAGGGTAAAATTGACGGCTCTATACAGTGCGCCGGCGAAAATACGGTGGCCAGCGTTACCGAGGCTCTCAGCCAATATTTAGGCGTTACAGCCCCAACCCCGACCCAGTGGCCAGCGCCGCCGGACTTGGCAGTTAGACCACCGGTACTATGCGCAGGCTGTCCCCACCGGGCCTCCTTCTATGCTGTTAAACAGGCTATGAAAGGAAAAAAGGCGGTATTTTCCGGTGATATAGGCTGCTATACCCTGGGCAATGCCGCCCCACTCAACATGGTGGATACTTGCCTCTGTATGGGAGCAGGCATCACTATTGCCCAAGGTATGCACCAGGCTGAATCCGACGCGGTTAACTTCGCCTTTGTGGGGGATTCCACCTTTTTCCACACGGGTTTAGCCGGAGTGGTCAACGCGGTTTATAACGAACACGATATTGTGATAATCGTTTTAGACAATGCCACCACAGCGATGACGGGGCATCAGCCCCACCCCGGCACCGGCAAAACCGCGCGGGGGGAAATTTCCGCCAAAATCGATATTAAAGAAACTCTCACAGCCCTCGGCGTTAAGGAAGTAAGCACAGTCAATCCTTTAGATACTGAAAGCGCCGTGGCAGCAGTCAGTAAGGCGGCGGCTTACAAGGGTCCGTCCGCCGTAATTTTCCAGGCTCCCTGCATCGCTGTGACTCCTGCCGCCCAGCCCTACCAAGTAAATCCGGAAAAGTGCAGCGGCTGTAAAAAATGTATTAAGAGCCTAGGGTGCCCAGCCATAGTCTCTCAAGCTAAAAAAGCCACCATAGACCACTTAACCTGTTACGGCTGCGGTCTCTGCGCCAATGTCTGTCCAGAGCAGGCCATAGAACAAGGGAAAGGGAGTGACAGATAATGGATTGTATTTTAGCGGGAGTTGGCGGCCAAGGCACGGTACTGGCCTCTAAGGTCATAGCCAGCGTTGCTATGGAAAATGGCTGGCAGGTACGGACCGCTGAAACCATCGGCATGGCTCAAAGGGGCGGCTCGGTGGTGAGCCATGTACGCATTGGCCGCAATATTGCCAGCCCCCTGATACCACCAGGTAAGGCCGATGTGATTATCGGCTTTGAACCCGGCGAGGCTGTGCGCTGCCTCAATTATTTAAGGCATGGCGGCGCCGTGGTGACAAGCACTATGGCGGTAGCCCCTGTTTCAGCCTCCCTAGGCGGCGCCTCCTACAACGGCGCGGCAATGTTAACTTATTTACGGGAAAACGTAAAAAACCTAATTACTGTGGACGGTGAAGGGGTCTGCGCCGCGGCGGGAACGGCCAAGGTTCTCAATATGGCCCTTTTGGGAGCAGCTATTGGCGCCAACGCCTTGGATATCAAGGCGGAGCATATCCTTAAAGCCCTAGAAACCAGTGTGAAACCGCAATTTATTGCCATGAATATCGAGGCCTTTAATAGAGGCTTAGCCGCAGCAGGAAAGTGAGATAAGAAAAACTGATGAAAGAAACGCAATTTGCCCAAATTTGCCAAGTAATTACCAACGCCCTGGAGCATAGCGCCTTTTACCAAAAAAAGTTTGCCCATATTGCGCCGGGGGATATTAAAACGCCGGCTGATTTTAAAAAACTGCCTTTCACCGATAAGGGGGACTTACGGGCAGCATATCCCCTAGGTTTACAGGCTGTGCCTGATGAAAAGGTAGTACGCATACATTCCTCCTCCGGTACCACTGGGTTGCCGGTGATAATACCTTACACCCAAAAAGACGTGGACGATTGGGCCTTAATGTTTAAACGCTGCTATGAGACAGCGGGCCTAACCAACCTGGATAGAATCCATATTACCCCGGGTTACGGCCTTTGGACCGCCGGCATTGGTTTTCAAAACGGCGCCGAGCTTTTAGGAGCCATGGCAATACCAATGGGGCCGGGCAATACGGAAAAACAAATTAAAATGCTGATTGATATGGAGAGTACCGTGCTTTGCGCTACCTCCTCCTATGCCCTGCTCCTGGCTGAGGAGATTACCAAGCGGCAAATAAAGGACAAAATATCCTTAAAAAAAGGTGTTATCGGCTCGGAACGCTGGGGTGAGAAAATGCGCCGTCGGATTAGCGCCGAATTAGGGGTGGAGCTTTACGACATTTACGGCCTTACGGAAATATATGGCCCCGGTATCGCCATTAGCTGCGATTACCAATGTGGTATGCACTATTGGGACGATTTTCTCTACCTGGAAATAATAGACCCCAAAACCGGGGCGGAGGTGGGGCCGGGGGAAATAGGTGAGCTGGTAATTACCACCCTGCAAAAGGAAGGCGCTCCGCTGATTCGCTACCGCACCCACGACTTAACCCGGTTCCTGCCGGGGGAATGTCCCTGCGGCCTGGAATACCCTCGCATAGATACGCTAATCGGCCGCACCGACGATATGGTTAAGGTAAAGGGGGTCAATATTTTCCCCAGCCAAATTGAAGATATGCTCCGGGAGGTGCCGGGGGTCAGCAGCGAGTACCAAGTAATGATCGACCACCTCAACGGCAAGGATATCATGACCATATTTTTTGAGATTGAAGCCCAAACAGATAAAAAAACAGTGGAGCACAACGTCAAACGCCATTGCAAAGAAAAAATCGGCATTTTAGTCGAGCCCAAGGCAGTGGCAATCGGCGAATTGCCCCGCAGCGAAAAAAAATCCACCCGGATATTTGACAACAGATACTAAAAGCATAAAAATTATTAAACGCCGCTATTCCTCTAACCTGGGGATCAGCGGCGTTTATTCTTACAGAAAACTATTGTAAGGGGGTAGCAGATAACTACGCCTTTTATCGAATATCAAATATATCTAAGCAAAACCGCACTTTAATAGGTTTCCGACCAGTTTTCCAGCCCGCTTTAATGACAAACCCCGCCGCCTAACTACCTTGCCTAATTATTGTGGCAAGGTGCGGGAGCAGGGACGAAACAATTTAACCTACCATAACATTATAGTTTAATTAAGCCCCCTACCTTGTTAATAAGGCAGGGGGCTTAATTTTACGGCAAATCGTTTTTTTACCTGGCAGAGTTAGTGCTCAAATATTAGCCTGCTTAAAAATTCTGGAGCATCTGGAAAATCTTGGCGCTCTCAGCTCTGGTGGCATTGGCTTGGGGCGCAAATTTATTATCGCCCTTGCCCTCCAGTATACCCGCTGCCTTCATACTGTAGACCGCCTCTTTAGCATATGACCTAATCTCCCTATCGTCAGCGAATAATTGGCCGTCGCCGGCGGGGAGGTCGATTGACATGACCGCCGCGCAGCGGGCTATCAGCGTGGCCATATCCTGGCGACTGATGTTATCCTCCGGCGCAAAGGTGGCGGCGGAGGTACCCAGGGTTATACCCTTATCCACCGCCCAAGCCACATGGGCGGCATAGTATTTATCCGATTTCACATCCTTAAACTTTGTAACTGTAGGAGATGAGGCGGTGGAATCCTTAATTCCCGCCCAACGTCCTAAAATTGTCACAAATTGACCCCGGGTTACAGGGGAATTGGGGTCAAAAGTAGTGTCTGAGGTGCCTTTCATAATCCCCTTAGACAAAACATATGAGACATAATCATAATACCATGCTCCCTTTAACACATCGGACATTTTTGCCACAGGGGGCGTTGTGGGCGCGGGGGTTGCCGCCGGGGTAACCACAACAGTACAGTTCATGGTCTTTTTCCCTTCCTCAGTAGTCACGGTGATAATTGCCACGCCGGGAGCCACGGCCCTAACCGCCCCGGTCTCGGAGACAGTGGCCACGGAAAGATTATTGGAACTCCAAGTTACAGCTTTATTGGCGGCATATACCGGCGCGACAGTGGCTACCAGGGTTTCGCTTTTGCCGACCTGCAAGTCCAGGCTGGTTTTATCTAACGCCACACCGCTAACAGCGGTACTGGTTCCCTGGGGTAATACCGTCACAGAACAGCTGCTCCGCTTGCCACCGGCAGCGGTTACCACAATATTGGCTTTGCCCTCCTGCACGGCGGTAACCTGTCCTTGGGTATCGACAGTGGCCACCGCCTGATTATCCGAAGCCCAGACTAAAGCCTGATCACTGGCATTTTTCGGTTCTATTGCCGCTGTCAGCTTGGCGCTATCGCCCACCGCCACATATAATTCGCTTTGGTTCAGGGTAACCTTTTGAACGGCAATAACCGGTTCCTCCGGCGCATAGGGCGTTAAATCAGCGTTGGCGGCAAGGGAGATTACAGGCATTGCGCTGGTAACCAAGGCTGCCGCGTCAACACCGCTGTTGAGATAAGCTTGTAAATCGCTGAGGGCTTGGCTCACCTGCTCCTCGGTAGCCGTCATTTCCTGGAGCACGGTTACGGCGTTTTTATATGCCCGGCTGAGGCGCGCGCTGTCGCCTGCTCCCCGACTGTTAGCCGCTGCCACAGCCTGGGTTAAAGCGTCCTTATTGGGGGGAGTGATATATGGGTTGGCGGTCATGAGGGTAAAACCCAAATCCGCCCCATAGCCATAAAGGGAATATTGCCAGCGCATAACATCCCCGTCCTTTAATTTGCATTTATCCGCCCCGTAATTAAGACAAACATTATTGACGCTGTACATCCAGCCGGACATGTAAGTAAAATCAAATTCACCCAGTTCCCCACCTTTAAAGCGTCCGTCCAGATTCGGCAGCTTACGGGCCATTTCCGTGACAATATAGGCGGGAACCTGTAGGGAATCGCTGGCCGTGGGGTCAGTCAGACTCTGCAAATAAAAACCGTCGTTCAAGCCGCCGCTATGGGACATAGCCACGGAATTCTGCCGCAAAGCGCGGGACAGCACTGTAGCGGCGTTATCCCCAGCCTGGAGGGTAATATTAGTTGGCTCCACTATATACCCTTGGCCCAGGGTAAATTTTTCCACACTCACGGTAACGCTATCCGCCGCCAGAACCCCGCTGCTCAGCAACAGGGAACTGAATAACACCACAAACACTATACTCAAAAAATAGGATAAACCTTTACGCTTGATATTTATTTCCACTTTTTTACCTCCACTTTTATATCTCCGCTTCTTTGCTTCATTTCTTTATCACCACTTCCTTAACTCCATTTCTTAACTAATTTCTTTGCCTCCACTTTTTAAATTCCATTTCGTTAACTTCACTTCTTTAACGCCACTTTTATTAGAAAATAGGGATGGCTAATTAATAACCACCCCTATTTCTGCAATCACGGCATTTTAGCCTTTACTGCCCTTACTTTTTGAGATAATTGTACATAACCTGAGCGGTCTCCGCCCGGCTGATATTATTTTCCGGGTTTAACTTGCCTTCATTGCCGAAGAATATTACGCCGCTGGCGGCAGCCATGGCCTTTTGGGCATAGGCGCTGGTTGTCTCAAAATCAGTAAATTTGTGACCCGCAGCCGCCAGCTCCGCTAAACGGCTGTCAACATCAATGTTATCTATAGCCTCCTGGCCAATGATTATGCGCATCAGTATCAAGGCTACGTCCTGGCGTTTAATAGGTTGGTCGGGGTTAAAGTTGCCTTGGTCGTCGCCGAGGATTATACCGGCTTCAGCGCAGGCGGTAACAGCCTGATAGTACCACTTATTGGCTTTAACGTCGTTAAAGCTTTTAGCGTCCCCCTGCTGCATAACCTTGTCGTCATCCTGGTAATAATTGTAAATCATCTGGGCAAATTCCGCCCGGCTGATATTATTTAAAGGCTTAAAGTTACCTTGGTCGTCCCCCTGGAACAAGCTGTTGTCAACGCACCAGATGACAGCCGGATAATACCAGGCCTTTTCTTGGCCAATTAAGTCCTTTAAGGTATCGTTGCCCTCTAAAGCCGCCAAGGCCGCTTCAGCGTCGGTCAACTTCTTATAGACGTCGGCATGAATCAAAGACTTATCCTCTAAGGACAAGGTTTCATAGGCGGCTCTAGCGCTGGTAATCGCCTTTTTATCAGCAGCTGTAACAGCCTCCGCGGCGGGCAAGGCGTTGATTTGCTCAATCACGCTTTGGGCTGTAATAATCGCCTCGTCAGGCTCAGTAGCCGCAATTAAGGCCGCCAAAACGCTTTCCACCCGTTGCAGCTTACTGTAATTAGTCACCAAAGCCTGGTCCGCCGCGCTGAGTTTATCGTAAGACCCGCGTACGCCGGCTATAGCGTCTTTATCAGTTATCCGCACTTCCCCAGGTTCCGGCAGGTTGGCAATGGCCTGAACCACTTTTTTGGCTGCCAGGTTTTCTAAGGCCCGTTCCGCGTCGCGCAGGGCTTTCATGGTAGCTCCGTCCACCAAAGCCTTTTGGTCCTCCGTCAAGGCCTCATAGGCGGCTCTGGCCGCAACAATGTCGTTGCGATCCTTCTCCGTCACATCAGCGGCGCTGGGCAGGGAGAGTATAAAATCGCTCACCCCTTTAGCTGTCCACATATTTATGGCAATGAGAGCGTCCCGCAGCTTGGCCAGGTTCTCACCATCAGTCCCGTTGGCAATGGCCTTTTCCTCTTCAGTCAGGGAATTGTAGGCCGCCGCTAAGGCTTCGATATGGGGCTGGTCGGAAATTTGAATTTGCTCTTTGGAGCCTAATTTAGACAATTCTTTGCCAAAAACTGCGCCGGTGTTAGCCTCTAATTCGCTCAATACTGCTAATTCTGGGGCAAAATGTTTGTCCAGAGCTTCCTTCTGGCTCGCCTCCAGGGAGTCCGCAAATTCCGTGTAAGCCTTCCGGGTCGCTTTTACGTTAACAACGTCCTTCCACTCCATCTCACTTACGGAGCTGGGCAGACCCGCCATTAAAGCCCTAAGGCTGTTGCCCTCGTCAGTATATTGGGGGTAATTGGCCAGGTAGTTATCCCGGTGGATGGTAAAGGCGCTCTGGCCGTTATATAAATCCCCCAAGGCTCCTAGAGCCTGGTAGGTGGACATACGGTTGCCAATATTTCCACCAAGATACGCTATGGAGCCGTCCGCCAACTGGCAATTAACTAAGGAGCTGAGGAGGGTTTGGTAGGCGCCCTGGAACTTGCTATCCTCTAAATCCTCGGCCGTATATCCGGCGGAAACCAGGGCGTTAATGGCCACGGCCACGCTATTGGAATTAGCGCCGTAAAAATCCTCGCCCCCTAAAGAATCCACAATCCCCCCAAAGGCGGCGGGCATCTGCTCAAATATTGTCTTAATTCTCTCGCCGTACACCGGGTCGTCAACTGCATAGCACAGGGGCAACGAGGCCATGGCGCAAACATCCAAGGGGAAACTGCCTGGGGTGGCCCCCGGGTTTTCTTCGTAGTCCCCCCCCGCGAACTGCGGGTAATACGATTCTACTGTGGTTACCGCCACATTTAACAGGCCGGCTTTTAGCTCCTCAGTATAGCCTTCCTCCGGCGAGGCGTTGGCCATTTCCAAGGCTAGCATGGGGTAGGAAAAGAACAGGGCCTGCATACCCATCTGGGAGTAATTTCCTGTACTGGTAACTTTCGGTTTTGCCTGGGAGAAATCGGGGTTCCCCTCCTCGTCCCAAGTAATACCATTAGACAGTTTAGCGGTCAACGCTTCTATATAGTTGCCGTTGAATTCCGAATCCGGGAAGGGATTTCGGGGGTCAGCCCCCATCGCCTCCAGAGCCGCGACATAGCGGAACATGTCCTTGCCGCTGCCGCCCCTTTCATACAAGTCCTTGGTGGACTTAATATTCTGGGTTTTCATAGCCTCCTGCCGCTGGTCCAGCCAAGTTTTAATGGTCTCAGCCGGCAGCTCCGCCCAGGCCTTAACTGCGGCGGCATTCTGTTCTAAAAAAGGCCTACCGCTGAGGAGAGAACCGCTGGCGGTTAAATCCCACTCTTCAGTTTGGCCGTCGGTTACATGGGGGTATTTACTGCCTAAGGACGGGAAAATCCAGGCCTCCCAGTCAGTGCCAGTATCCGCCCAACGGGCTAGGCCGGTTTTATACGGCGCCATATAGAGGGAGGGAACGCTGGCGTGGGGCTGATAGACCTGGTAAAAGTCTTTATGGGCCGGTTGCTTACCCTGGTAAAATTTATAACCCGCCTCAAATAAGGGCTTAATCAACCCATTGTAGGTGACGTTTTGGAGCATAGCATTAAGGCCGCCCTCAGCTAAAGCTGCTTTTATCTCCGTCTCCGACGTTAGCTCGGTGCCCTCGTTAACCGGCGGGGTAAAATAATAGTCCAGCACATCGTCCATCGCGGCCTTGGCGTATTCCTTCGCTGTTTTATAAACAGTGTAGGGCTGGGAAACACAGGCCGCGCCTTCCCCCTCGCCAATCTTCAGGTTAACATAGTAGGTTCCTGCCGCCAGGTTATCCGCCAGCAGACCCAAACCCCGCTTCATAATGTCCGCCTTAACCACGCCGCTCTCCGTTGCTTCGGCGGCAGCCAGTAACTCCCCTTTAGTGGTGACCAGCGGCTCCCCGATGGCGTCGCTCACCGCAGCGTTGGACCCTCTAGCCAAATAAAGGGTAACCGGGGTATCGTCCCCAAAATTGGGGTTATCCAGCTCAAAGGCGCCCCCCACGTTCAGCCATTGCTTTTGGGCGGCATAGCCCCGGGCCGGGCTAATGACGAAATCATTTACCGGCGGGGCAATCTTATAATAAA
>DXZC01000260.1 GCA_019415505.1 Peptococcaceae bacterium
AGTCACAACTTTCCACCTCTGCCATATTTTACCATATTTTATATATACAGTCAAAGAAAAAATACTCAATCTTTGCCGCTAACAGCTAAAGTTTCCACCAACAGGGGAGGAGCCCCCCGATAGCCGTAAAAGCGCAGTTCCGAACCGACGCCAATAACATTTTCCAACAGGGTAAACACATTGCCGGCCGCCATATTACCCCGAAAGCTCTCCCCAAGGCAGCCGTTTCTGATTACGTTACCGCTAATACCCAGGGAGAATTCGCCGCTGACAGCGTTGGCCATATGCAGGCCCATAAAATCCCGAATATAGAGGCCATTATTAACCTCCTGTAACAGGGAGTTTAAGCTGCGTTTCCCGGGGGCCAAATAATAATTAGTAAAACCCGTTACAGGCAAGGAATGGGTAGAAGCAGCAAAGCCGCTGCCAGTAGATTTTGTCCCAGCTTTAGCGGCAGCCACATTATCATAGAGAAAGCTCTCTACTCTGCCGTGGTCTAGCAGGACATTTTTCCGACAGGCTCGGCCCTGGTCGTCAAAGGGCGAGGAGGCGATAGCCCCAGGCATAAGGCCATCATCATAAAGGCTTATGTCCGGGTTAGCTATGAGTTGGCCCTGCTTGCCTTTTAACATAGATTGTCCTTTTCTGATATTATCACCCAAAAAGCCGGGTAATATCACAGAAAGCAAATCCAGCACAGCATCGCTATGTAAGACCACCGGGTAGTTCCCTCCCGGTACGGAAACAGCCCCCAGCTTATTGGCGGCGTTAAAGGCAGCGGTTTCAGCTACAAGCTGGGGATTAAGGGCGCTAAAACCGGGGCAAGCCATAAAGTCGCCCCCTGTTTCAGTTTCCCCGCCGGACTCAGCCACAGCCAAGAGGGAACAGCTATAATATCCCGTGGCGTACTGTAAATCCAGACCCAGGGAATTTTTTAAAAAAGTGGAGCCCCGGACTGAGGCCAAGGTCGCCTTGTCCACTTTGGCTATATTCCGCCCTTCTAAGGCCCTGGCTTCTAAATCTAACACAAAGTCTTGTTCCTGTTTTTCACTAATATCCTCAAAAC
>DXZC01000027.1 GCA_019415505.1 Peptococcaceae bacterium
CTACGGCGCCGTCGGCCAGAGCCGCTCTGAGGACGTCCTGGTTTAAGTCTGCCCCTAAGACCGTATAGTTATAATGCTTTTTAATAGCTTTAGCTAGGGAACCGCCAATGAGCCCCAAGCCGATAACAGCAATTTTCATGGTAATTCTATTCCTTTCCCGCTAATCCCGGTAATTCTTAACTTTCTGGGTGGATTACAGGATAGAGGGCGCGGATTTGCTCGGTCAGCTCCGCGAAGGCGGCGGGAGTGAGGGATTGGGGGCCGTCACAAAGGGCGTGAGCCGGATCATTATGAACTTCAATAATTAAACCGTCCGCTCCGGCGGCTACAGCTGCTAAGGACAGGGGTTTGACTAATCTAGCCATGCCCGCGGCGTGGCTGGGGTCTATGATAATGGGCAAATGGGTCAGTTCCTTTAAGGCCGGTACAGCAGAGATATCCAGGGTGTTGCGGGTGTAAGTTTCAAAGGTGCGTATGCCCCGCTCACAGAGGATAACCTGGGAATTGCCCCCGGCTAAAATGTATTCGGCGCTCATCAGTAATTCTTGCATAGTGCTGCTCAGTCCCCGTTTGAGCAAAATCGGTTTATCCAGCTTACCCAGTTTCTTTAAGAGTTCAAAGTTTTGCATATTGCGAGCGCCGACCTGAATCACGTCAACATCCTCAAAATGCGGTAGCATGGCGGCGTCCATAATTTCTGTAACAATGGGCATACCGGTGGCTTCCTTGGCTTTTAAAAGCAGCTTCAGCCCATCGGTGCCCAAGCCCTGGAAAGCATAGGGAGAGGTGCGGGGTTTGAAAGCGCCGCCCCGCAATAAGGTAGCGCCGGCAGCTTTAACCGCTTTAGCTATACCGATAATCTGTTCTTCCGATTCCACGGAGCAGGGGCCGGCAATTATCTGAAAATTGTTATGGCCGATTTTATTGCCCCCAACTTCCACCACCGTGTCTTTGGGGTGGAATTTACGGTTGGCGTTTTTGTAGGGTTCTTGAATACGTTTAACGTCCTCTACTATATCTAACCCGGTTAACAGGTCGGTATCCAGAGAGGTGGTGTCGCCAATCAGTCCCAAAATAGTTTGAAATTGGCCTTCGCTTAAATGGGTTTCTAAGCCCTGGGATTTTAGCCATTGCACCAAATTGTCAATTTGCTGTTGGTCGGTGTGTTGTTTAAGCAGTAGAATCATCTTATTTTCCTCCTGTTTTAGGTCTCTATCAACATATAAAAAAGCCGCAGCGTGTTGCTGCGGCTTCATAGTTGAAATTTATGAAAAACCAATTAAATCATTTTGCAGCTCAACACGAATAAACCTTACCTTTAAAGTTGGTAAAGTAAAAATAAAAGTAGTCGTATTTTGCTGTGGCGGTAATTCCGGCCATGGTTTTTCTCCCTAAATAAATTGATTTTTATTGCAATAAAGCATAGCACATATTTTTAATGCTGTAAAGGTGTTTTTTTTAAATTTTTTCTCTAATCATGTCTAAAAACAATTTATGAACGGTAAAATCCCTGGTTAACTCAGGGTGAAAGGACGTTGCCAGCATATTATCTTCTCGCGCCGCCACAATTTTATCCTCAACTTGGACCAGAATTTTTACCTTGTCGCCTACCGCGGTAATGTAGGGCGCTCTGATGAATACCAGGGGCACAGTTTTGCCGTTTAACGCGCCTTCAGCCTTAAAACTCGCCAGTTGGCGGCCATAGCCATTGCGCTTAACCTTGACGTCCATTACGTTGAGGCAGCTTTTTTCGTTGCCCTCAATATCCTTAGCCAGCAGGATTAGGCCGGCGCAAGTGCCGAAAACCGGCACGCCGCTTTTTATTATTTGTTGCAAGTCTGTAACCATATTTAGCTCTTGTAAAAGCCGGCTCATAACGGTACTTTCCCCGCCGGGCAGAATTATGCCGTCAAAATTAGCCTTTAAGTCCTGGGCATTGCGTATCTCAGAGGCTGAAACCCCCAGGTTCCCCAGTATATCTATATGCTCTTGAAAGTCGCCTTGCAACGCTAAAACGCCTATATTCATTTTATTGGCCCCGTTCCGCCATGAGAATATCTATTTCATTTTCATTAATTCCCACCATTGCCGCGCCTAAATCCTCGGATAGCTTCGCTAAAATTTCTGGCTTGTCAAAATTGGTCACAGCCTGTACCATGGCCTGGGCCCGCTTTTCCGGATTGCCGGATTTAAATATGCCGGACCCCACAAAAACCCCTTCAGCCCCTAGTTGCATCATTAAAGCCGCGTCAGCCGGGGTGGCTATGCCCCCGGCGGCAAAGTTAACAACCGGTAATTTGCCGTTATCATGAACATAGAGTAAGAGGTCGTAGGGTACCGCCATGGCTTTGGCAGCTTCAAATAGTTCCTCTGGGGCAGTGTTTTGTATTTTTCTAATTTCCGACATTATCAGGCGCATATGGCGCACAGCCTGAACTACGTCGCCGGTGCCCGGTTCCCCCTTGGTCCGAATCATCGAGGCCCCCTCCTGTATACGTCGCAGGGCTTCACCTAAATTCCTGGCCCCGCAGACAAAGGGCGCCTTAAATTGGCTTTTATCAATATGGTAAATATCATCCGCCGGCGACAATACCTCGCTTTCATCAATATAGTCGATATTCAAGGCTTCCAAAATTTGCGCCTCAGCAAAGTGGCCAATGCGCACCTTGGCCATTACCGGAATGGTCACTGCCTCCTGTATGCCCTTGATCATCTTGGGGTCGCTCATTCTGGACACACCGCCCACAGCCCGGATATCCGCCGGTATTCGTTCCAGCGCCATAACCGCGCAGGCTCCGGCAGCTTCGGCAATTCGGGCTTGCTCCGGGGTGGTAACATCCATTATAACGCCGCCCTTAAGCATTTGGGCGAGGTTTTTGTTCAATTCATACCTGTTTTCCGTCATGTTTTTCCTCCCTTGACAGCTATAATTTTACAGCCTATTATAGTCTTAACTGATATTATTACAATAGCCAGTTTTAGAATATTTAATCATGCCAGATTGGAGAAAAGATGTTGACCTTAGAATTAGTACGCCAAAAAGAGCTCCCTCTTTACCAGCAGATTTACGAGGCCATAAAAAAGGATATTCTCAGCGGCGTCCTGGAGCCAAGGGAAAAATTGCCCTCCAAGCGTAAATTAGCTGCCGAACTCAGAGTCAGCCAAACCACAGTGGAAACGGCTTATAGTCAGTTAAAGGCAGAAGGCTATATCTACTCTCAAGCCAAAAGCGGGTATTACGTTGAACGGCTTCTGACCTCTTTCCCCGACTCCGAACCGGTTCAGGCCCCTATCGCCCAGGAAGCAAAAATTCGGAAATACCGTTACGATTTTCAAACCGGCGGCGTTATAATAGATTGTTTTCCCTTTTCCACCTGGGCTAAGCTCACCCGGGAGACTCTCAGTGAGGATAAGGATAAGCTTCTGTCCGCCACGCCCTCTAAAGGACTATACGAATTGCGCCGGGAAATCTGCCAACTGCTGCGCCGCAGCCGGGGGGTAGAGGTTCAGCCGGAACAGGTTATTGTCGGCGCGGGTTGGGAATACCTTTTAGGGTTAATCATTCAAATTTTGGGCCGTCATAAGGTTTATGGTATTGAGGATCCCGGCTATCCCAAGGCTTCACTTATTTTGGGTAAACTGGCGGAACAGCAGGTTTATTTGCCGGTAGACGCAGAAGGCGTGTCCCTTAATCACCTTGGCGGTTTCGGCCCGGAGGTAATCCATGTAACGCCGTCCCACCATTTCCCCTTGGGTATCGTTACCTCCGCCCGGCGGCGGGGTGAGCTGCTGCGCTGGGCGGAGCAAGGGGCGGGACGTTATATTATTGAGGATGACTATGATAGCGAGTTTAGACTTTACGGCCGGCCCATTCCCAGTATTTACGGTCTGGACCGGGGAGAGCACGTCATCTATATAAAGACTTTTACCCGCAGTTTAGCGCCGTCTTTGCGCTTAGCCTATATGGTCTTGCCACCCTCGCTCCTAAAAATCTACGACGAGGAGCTGTACTTTTACACCTCAACTGTCCCCCGGCTTGAGCAGCACGTTTTAGCCCGCTTTCTCAACGGCGGTTACTTGGAGCGTCATCTCAACCGGGTACGCAATATCTACCGCAAAAACCGTAAAGCCTTTCTTGCCGTCATCAAGGGCAGCTCCTTAGCGGAAAGGATAACTGTTTTTCGGGACGACGGCGGCTCCCACCTATTACTGCAGGTCCAGGGTTTTAGTGAGGAGGAGTTAGTCAAAAAAGCTGCCCAGGCAGGCATAAATATTCTCGGCATATCATCTTATTATAAAGGGGAAATACCACCACGGTATCGCAACGCCGTGGTGGTAGGTTATTCGGGTTTTACCGAAGCTGAACTGCCTTTAGCGGCGGCAGAATTGTTAAAGGCTTGGGGTCAGGGTTAACCCAGCCAGAGGTCGAGAAACATCATTATGGCAAAGCCTAACATCGATAATGAGGCTACCAGTTTTTTATTGCCGTCGGAATGAGCCTCGGGAATTATTTCCGCAAATACCACATACACCATAGCGCCGGCGGCGAAAGAGAGCATATAAGGGAGTATGGAGGACACTACTACTGTGAGTACCGCGCCGACAACGGCGGAAATAGTTTCCACAAAGGAGGACATTTGACTGTAAACAAAGGCCCGCTTGGCGGATAGTCCATCCCGCCGTAAGGGCAAAGCAGTGGCCGCGCCTTCCGGGAAGTTTTGAATGCCAATGCCAAAGGCCAGGGCTAAGGCGGCAATCAAGGTATCGCCGTTTACCGCCGCGCCAATGGCCACGCCAATAGCTAGACCTTCCGGTATATTGTGCATGGTAATGGCGAAGATCAGCAGGGTATTGTTGCCAAAATGCCGGTGCAGCCTTTCTCCCCACTTACTGTTTTTATGGTTGACGGGAAAGACCTTATCAGCAAAAAGCAGAAAGACAACGCCGATAATAAAACCGGACATAGTTGGTATTAGAGGGTTTAGGCCAATCTTTTCAGCGTATGCCAGGGAGGGGTTAAGTAGGGAGAAGAATGACGCCGCCATCATGATGCCGCCGGCTAAACCCAGAAAACCGTTCATTATTTTGGCGTTGACATTCCGGAAAGGGAAAACCATAGCCGCGCCAACAGTCGCCGGTATCCAGGCCAAGAAGCCAGCTAAGAAACCTTGTAAAGGCGTTGGGAGTGATAGGAACCAACTCATAAAAAGACCTCGTTTCCGATGTATTCTTCTGCCATGTTATGCTGGGCCGCCTCTTTTGGTGTATGTCCTGGCAAGGGGTAGCTTCTGTACGCTCAGGGACAAGTTGGCCGGGGCTGCCGGGGTGAAGCGCGTTAATCTTTGTAGGTCCTAAATATGAGACAGTGAGGCTCAAACTATTTAAATAAATAACTTGTTTCCCGGTTTTTGAATTTTTTATCTATTTATGTTATAAAGATGTTGATTTTTTGCTATTTACCGTGGTATAATTTTTTAATATATGAACTAGAAAGGGAAATACGTCATGAAATGGAAAATCTACATACCTGACGGCGTTCAGGACTTACTCATGGAAGACGCTTACATGAAACGGAAATTAGAAAACACGATGATTACAACTTTCCGACATTGTGGCTTCCGGGAAATCGTGACCCCTTCCCTAGAATTTTTTGATTCCTTCAGCGGTCAAAAGGAGCTTTTAGCCCAGGAGGATATGGCGAAATCTTTTGATGCCCAAGGCCGTATTCTGGTTTTAAAGCCGGATCTTACCGTACCTGTGGCTAGGGTGGCGGCGACAAAGTATAAGGATGTGCGCCCCCTCAAGGTATGCTATTGCCAGAGTGTTTTTCGCAACAGCAAGGACCGCTACTTAGATTTAAAGGAGTTTACCCAGGCAGGCTGTGAAATCATCGGCCGCGGCGATATTAAGGCGGATGGTGAAATTATCGCTACTGCCGTAAGCTCTTTAGAAGCAGCGGGACTTGCTGATTTTACTATAGAGCTGGGGCAAGTAAATTATTTTAAAGGTTTAATGGCGGCCTGTAAATGCTCGGCTGAGGACCGGGAAAACATACGCCTTTTAGTCAATAAAAAGGATTTTTGCGGTTTGGCAAACTTGGTGGACGCCCTGAATATTACAGGGGACTTGCGTAAAGCTATCGTTGATTTACCCTACCTTTATGGGGACGTTACGGTGTTGGACCGCATAACCGGATTGGATATTGGCGACATGGCTTTAGCGGCAATAGATAATATTAAGGCCCTTTTAGCTGAGCTGGCGGAACGCAATTGCTCCCACCGCATTGCCATAGATCTGGGGCTGGTTTCATCGCTGCATTATTATACAGGCTTGATATTTTGCGGTTATGTTCCCGGTATGGGAGTTCCCATTCTCACCGGCGGGCGTTACGATAGCTTAGTAGAAAAATTCGGCTCCCCAGATAAGGCCACCGGCTTTTCGGTGAATATCAGTTACTTAATGGAAGTTTTACAAAAGGACGGTATGCCTGCCATGTATCAGGAAACGGAAGCAAAAGAGATAACGGAAGAGGAGGCTAAATAGTGGAATATTTAAATGTAGCCCTGGCTAAGGGGCGTTTGGCCGACCTCTCTATGGAATTTTTTGCCCATAGCGGCATAAGGTGTCCGGACTTTGACGACCCCCACCGCAAGCTGGTTCTCTATGATGAAACTAAAACTGTCCGCTTTTTTTTGGGCAAACCGTCGGACATTCCCACCTTTGTGGAATACGGCGCCGCGGATCTGGGCATAGTTGGCAAGGATACCCTGTTAGAGGAAAATCGGGATCTTTTTGAGGTGCTTGATTTAGGCATAGCCTCATGTAAGATGAGCGTGGCCGGGCCGGACGCTATCAGTGAATCCTGGTCCGCCATACCGAGAAAGCGCATTGCCACCAAATACCCCCGCATTGCCCAGGAATATTTTCAGAATCAACGGAAAGAGCGGGTAGAGGTAATTAAAATAAACGGTTCTGTAGAGTTAGCCCCGATAGTGGGGTTGGCTGACGTGATAGTGGATATTGTCCAAAGCGGCGCCACTTTAAAGGCCAACGGGCTCAGCGTGTTTGAGGATATAACTGAGATTAGCGGTCGTCTAGTCATTAACAAGGTCAGCATGAAAACTAAGGCCAACCGGATAATCCCCCTTATAGAAGATTTTAAATATCAAGTGTTGAAAGGAAACTGAGAAAAAATGCGTAAATTTGATTTAAGAAATACCACAGATTACAGTGAACTAGAAGCCTTTTTGGATAAAAGGAAGGAAAATAACAGCAGCGATGTAGAGGGCATAGTTAAAGATATTATCGCCAAGGTTAGAGCCGAAGGCGACGCGGCGCTCCGTTATTATAACGCCAAATTTGACGGCTGCGAAATAGAGGACCTTAAAGTAAGCGACGCGGAAATTGAGGAAGCTTTCCGCTCTATTGATAAAGACCTACTGGGCTCCATTGAAAGGGCGGCGGAAAATATCCGTTATTTTCACCAAAAGCAGATGGAAAACTCTTGGTTTGAACAGAAGGATGACGGCACGACTTTGGGTATGCTCATTTTGCCCTTAAAAACCGTAGGCATTTATGTGCCTGGCGGCGCTGGCGGCAAAACCCCCTTGCCCTCGTCGGTTCTCATGGACGCTATACCCGGCCAGGTTGCCGGTGTGGAAAATCTGGTGATGGTCACCCCTCCCTCGGCTGACGGTTCGGTACCTTCTGTGACCTTAGTCGCGGCTAAAATAGCCGGGGTAAAGGAAATTTATAAGGTGGGCGGCGCTCAGAGTATTGCCGCTTTGGCTTACGGCACTGAAACGATTCCCGCGGTGGATAAAATTACCGGACCTGGCAACGCTTTTGTCGCCACAGCTAAGAAAATGGTTTTTGGTCAATGCGGCATTGATATGGTGGCCGGTCCCAGCGAAATCAGCATTATTGCCGATAGCTCCGCTAATCCCCTTTGGTTGGCCGCGGATTTACTGTCCCAGGCGGAACATGATACCTTGGCGGCGGCAATTATGGTTACAACCGATGAAAAATTGGCCCTGGCAACGGAGGAGGAATTGAATAAAGCTATCAAACCTCTAGAGCGTTATGAAATCGCCCAGGCCTCTTGGGATGATTACGGCGCCATAATTCTCTGCCAGGATTTAGACCAGTGCTTTGACATCGCCAATATTATCGCGCCTGAGCACTTGGAATTGGCGATTGAAAATCCTTTGGCTTACATTCACAAACCGAAAACAGCCGGGGCTTTATTCCTGGGTCACTATACTCCCGAGGCCTTGGGGGACTACATGGCAGGTCCCAACCACACCTTACCCACTATCGGTACGGCCCGGTTCTCCTCACCCCTGAATACTATGGACTATATGAAAAAAACCACGGTTCTTTGCTATAATAAAGCAGCCTTTATGGCAGTGCAAGACGATATCAGCCGCTTCGCCCGCTCTGAGGGTCTTACCGCCCATGCTAGAGCTGCGGAAATAAGAAAATAAAATGAGTAAATTTTGGAACGACAAGACAAAGTCCCTCACGCCCTATACCCCTGGGGAGCAGCCTAAGGGACAGAGGCATTTGATTAAACTCAATACGAACGAGAACCCTTATCCGCCCAGCAACAATGTGTTGCAGGCTATTTCTGCGGCTAACAACGGTGATTTACGCCTTTACCCTGACCCTGAGGCCACGGCTTTAAGGGAGGCGTACGCCGCCTATGTGGGCTTGTCACGGGAAAACGTCTTTGTGGGCAATGGTTCCGATGAGGTTTTAGCTCTGTCCTTTGACACCTTTTTCCAAAAGGGGCAACCGATATTAATGCCGGATATCTGTTATAGCTTTTACCCGGTATACTGCCAGTATTATGGTATAGATTATCAAACCGTCCCTTTAAAAGAGGACTTTACCATTGCTGTGACAGACTTTTATCAGCCCAATGGCGGGGTGGTTATTACTAACCCCAACGCCCCCACGGGCATAGCCTTGACAGCAGGGGAGATAGAGCTGATTTTGCAGCATAACCCGGACCATGTGGTGTTGGTGGACGAGGCTTATGTGAAATTTGGCGCTGAAACGGTGGTTCCTCTGATTGCCAAATATCCCAATTTACTGGTTGTCCAAACCCTCTCTAAATCCCACTCCCTGGCCGGGTTGCGGGTGGGCTTTGCCCTGGGGGATCCCCAGCTTATTGAGGGCTTGAACCGGGTTAAGAATTCCTTTAACTCTTATCCGGTGGATAGACTGGCCCAAGCCGGGGCCTTGGCCGCGATTAAAGACGCCGATAATGTGGCAAAGCGCTGTAAGCGTATTATGGCCGTGCGGGACGGGGTCAGCGTGGCCTTGCGAGGTATTGGTTTTGAGGTATTGCCCTCCAAGACGAATTTTATTATGACAAAATACTGGAACGTGCCGTCGCCGGAGCTTTTCGGTCATCTGCGGGAGCATGATATTTTAGTGCGGTACTTTGCTTTGCCCCGTCTTGACCAGTATTTACGGGTTACTATCGGTACCCGTAGCGATATGCGAAAATTTTTGGATATTGTGGAAGAATATATTGAAAAGAGATGATTATATGCGTGAAACTGCCGTGATACGCAGAACCAATGAAACCGCTATTGAAATAGAGCTTAATCTGGACGGCAGCGGCGAAAGCAGCATTGAAACTGGGATTGGTTTTTTTGACCATATGCTGATTCTCTTTGCCAAGCATAGCGGCTGCGACCTTAACCTTAAAGTTCAGGGTGACCTAGAGGTGGACGGCCACCATACTATTGAGGATACTGGCATTGCCTTGGGAAAATGTATTAAAGAGGCGTTGGGCGATAAGGCTGGGATTCGCCGTTACGGCAGCGCCTTAATTCCCATGGACGAAACCTTGGCGGAATGCGCCTTGGATTTATCCGGCCGGGGTTATTTGGTCTTTAACGCCGAATTTACAGCGGAGTTAGCCGGGGATTTTCCCCTGGAAATGGTGGAGGAATTTTTCCGGGCCGTGGCTTTTAACGGGGAATTTAATCTTCACCTTAACTTGCGCTATGGCAAAAATAACCACCATATGGCGGAAGGGATTTTTAAGGCCTTCGCCCATGCCCTCAAGGAAGCTGTTGTGGTGGACGGCTTTGACGTTCTCTCCACCAAAGGGGTGTTAGCATGAAAAAATTTCAGATATTGCCGGCCATTGATTTGATTGCCGGCCAGTGCGTTCGCTTAGTCAAGGGCGATTATAGCCAAAAGACAGTGTACGCCCTAGACCCGGTAGCCAAAGCCCGGGAATTTAAGTCAATGGGCGCGGAGTATATACATTTAGTAGATTTAGACGGGGCCAAAGCCGGCAAACCGGTGAACCAGAGCATTGTCAAGGCCATTAAAAGGGAAACCGGCCTATTTGCGGAAGTAGGCGGCGGCGTCCGTACTATGGCGCAAATTGAAGCGTACCTGGACGCCGGTTTGGACCGGGTTATATTAGGTACCTCAGCGGTGCAAAATAAAAGCTTAGTGGCGGAGGCAGCCCAAAAATACGGGCAAAATATTGCCGTGGGAATCGACGCCAAGGAAGGTAAAGTGGCCATTGCCGGGTGGGAGGAAAATAGCCTTTTAGACCCCTGGGAATTTGCCCAAGCCATTGAGGATTTAGGTATTGCCACCATAATTTATACGGATATTTTCCGTGACGGTATGCTCCAGGGCCCCAATTTAGAGGCCATGAAAAAAATGGCGGCAACTGTTAAAATTGATGTTATAGCGTCTGGCGGGGTCACCAAAGCCAGTGATCTCACGGATTTAAAGCAGACTGGCGTTGCCGGGGCTATTATAGGTAAAGCTCTTTACGCTGGCGCTATTGATTTAGAAAAGGTGCTAAAGGATTGAATAATATGGATAAAGCAGTTCAGACAATAAACTGGAATCAGCATGGTTTGGTTCCCGCAGTGGCTTACGATACTTTAAGCGGCCAAGTTGTGATGCTGGCCTATATGAATGAAGAAGCCTGGCAAAAAACTATAGAAACGGGCTATGCCCATTATTATAGCCGCTCCCGCCAGTGCCTTTGGCAGAAGGGCGAAACTAGCGGTCACAGGCAAAAGGTGTTAGCTCTGAAAATTGATTGCGATGAGGACGCTATTTTGCTGGAGATAGAGCAAACCGGTGCGGCTTGCCATACCGGGAACAAATCTTGTTTTTACCGGCAATATGAGGCTGGCGCCTGGGTAGAGGCTGAGGAGAATACTTCCGTGGCCCGGGGCATGGCCTTGGAATATCAGATAGTTAAAGAACGGGCGGAAAATCCCCTGGAGGGCTCTTATACCAACTATTTATTGGCTAAAGGTGTGGATAAAATCCTGAAAAAGGTGGGGGAGGAGTGTACAGAGGTAGTAATTGCCGCCAAAAACCATGCTAAGGACGAAATTACCTACGAAACTGCCGACCTGATTTACCACCTTTCCGTGCTTCTTTATGAGGAGGGCCTAACTTGGGATGATATTGGCGCGGAAATAATTAAGCGGCGCTCCAAAATAAAAAATAGCAAGTATACTGATGCGCAAGAATAATAGTGGCTTTAGTTGGCTCTATTTTTGCAAAAGTCTACCTGAGTCTACCTGAGAGATTAAGAAATTAGCAAAACATAGTAGGCTCAATAAAGAGTAGGCAAAAAACCTGTTCAGGCTATTAGCCGAGGAATTTACCTAATAAAAAAATCATGGTTTAAATAACCATGATTTTTTTACACCCCATATTGCCTTACTTTTTACATTTTGTTTTTATTCATAAACTCTTCAAAGCTGTCTTTGGGTATTATGTATTGCCGGCCTACCTTTACAGCCGGGAGTTTTTCCTGTTTTACTAAATCCATTATAAAAGCATAACTCAAAGGTATTTGCTCCATAATTTCCCGAATGGAGTAACCTTCCAAGCCCCACTTTTCCCGGGATTTTTCTAGGTAATCCTCCATTTCCTCCTTGGCTATAAAGTATTTTCTGCCTACACGGTAGGCTGGTAATTTTCCTTTATCTATATCGCGTTTAACAATGCCGTAGCTGGTACCGGATTTTTCCGCAACTTCTTTTAAAGTGAAGTATTCTTTTTCCCTGTGGCTCATAAAACCATTCTCCTTTGGCAATTCCTTATTGTTGTCATTATACGCACATAGACGTTATTTTATACATCTTTTCGGTAAATGGTGGAAAAAAATTACCCTTTAGCAATTACAAGGTTGTGATATATTTACACCTCTATAGCTACGAGGGAGCTGGTTTTGGAAGAATTTCCCAGGGGGGCGCCTGCGGTTATAATAGCTAAATCTTTGTCTTGTAAAAGGCTGTGGCTTTTGGCTGTGGTTATAGCGTTAGCTATGGTCTGGTCATAGTCCTGGCCATACTCTTGTAGTCGACATTCCACGCCCCAGGTGAGAGCTAAGCGGCGGCAGGTAACTTCTTGGGGGGAGGTTACCGCCAGAGGCGTTACAGGTCTAAACCGCGCGATCATTCTCGCGGTTTCCCCTGAGGTTGTGGGTATTAATATTGCCTTAGCGCCTGTGTCCTCAGCCAGTTTAACGGCGGCCATGCCTATGGCCCCTGTCAAATTAGGCTTCTGAGTATTCTGTCGGAATTTAGCGGTATCAATCTGACTTTCTGTGGCCTGGGCAATTTTCGCCATGGTTTTTACTGCTCCCAAGGGATATTTTCCCGCCGCCGATTCGCCGGAGAGCATCACAGCGTCAGTGCCGTCTAGTATGGCGTTGGCCACGTCGGAAACCTCCGCCCTGGTGGGTCTGGGGTTAACGGTCATGGATTCCAGCATTTGCGTGGCGGTAATTACAGGCTTACCATAATAGTTGCAGAGGGCTATCATCTTTTTTTGTACCAGCGGTACTTCAGCTAAGGGAATTTCTACGCCTAAATCACCTCTGGCAACCATCAAACCGTCGGCCACGGCGATAATTTCCTCTAAAGCTGCAATACCGCTGCGACTCTCAATTTTCGCGATTACCGGTATATCGCCGTTGTGCGCTGCTAAAAAGCTTTTAATTTCCCTAACGTGGGAGGCGTTGCGAATAAAGGAGGCGGCAATAAAATCTACCTTTTCGGCAATGCCCAACAATAAATCTTCTTTATCTTTCTCTGTTAAAGCGGGCAGATTAACTTCCCGGCCCGGTAAATTTACTCCCTTGCGGGATAATATTTCGCCGCTGTTTTCCGCTTTACAGATTACCAGGTCCTCTTTCTTGTCCGTAACTAATAAAGATATATTGCCATCGTCTATAAGTATGCGGTCGCCGGTATTCACATCCTTTGCTATCCCCTGATAGGTTACGGGAATTGCCTCCTCAGGGCCGCGGTAATCCTGATAGCAAAGACCATAGCTTTCTCCCACCTGTATTTTTCGGGGTGATTTTAACTCCGCCACTCTGATCTCCGGTCCCTTGGTATCCAGCATGATGGCCACATTTTTTTGGGTTAATTGGGCTGTGAGACGTATTTTTCTAATTCTTTCCCGCTGTTCGGCGTGGCTGCCGTGGGAAAAGTTCAGCCTGGCAACGCTAACGCCGGCTAAAAACATTTCCCTGAGTATGGCTTCATTATCTGAGGCTGGGCCAATGGTGGCTACTATTTTAGTTTTCATAAATCGCTCCAATCTATTTAAGCTCTCCAATAATTCCACTATCTCCAATATTTCCTAAATAATAAACGGGGGCCTATACCCCCGTTTTGCTATTACTTGGCTTTTGCGTACTTTGCTCTTATTTTTTCCTCTACAGAACATGGTACCATGCCGCTGATATCGCCGCCTAGCTTAGCTACGTCTTTAATAATGCTGGAGCTGATAAAAGAGTATTTTTGCCCAGTCATTAAAAAAACCGTTTCCACCTCAGGGTTAAGGTTTTTATTCATAGCCGCTAACTGCATCTCGTATTCAAAGTCGGAAATTGCCCTTAAACCTCGTATCACTGCTGTGGCCTGTTTCTCCCGGCAATAGTCCATGAGAAGTCCGGAAAAACATTCCACTTCCACCTTGGGCACGGAACTTGTGACCTCTTTAAGCATCTCCAGGCGTTCCTGAGTGCTAAAAAGCACATTTTTGTAATTATCCTCAGCAATGCCGATTATAACCTTATCAAATAATCCGGCGGTGCGCTGAATGACGTCCATATGTCCCATGGTTACAGGGTCAAAGGTTCCGGGGTAAATACAAATACGCATTTTCTTTGCCTCAATTCTCCAATATTTTTACAAACACATTTTCTTTGCCCAAAAGGTGTTCCATTTTATTAATTAATTCTTGTTCAGCGGAAACCTTTAAGCCAAAGAGCTTTGCCTTGCCGCTGGCTTTATTATAACCAAAGGCGGAATAGGGACCGGGATACAGGGCCAATAGCTTTTTAACCGCTAATTCCTGGCTGCCGTCGTCCTCAGGGCGAATATTAAGATAGAGCCTTTTAATTATCCTTTTATCCTCAGGGAGGGCGGGAGTCACTATAATATCGCCCAGATCTTCCGCGATACTGTTATCCTGGTCATCCCTTAAATCCTCCGGACATTCCGGCAGATTCAAGCCCTTGCCATAAAGATCAACATCTTCATTACTGCGGACATTACAGTTGCCGTGGACGGAAAGCACTCCCAACGACCGGGTTTGGGTTATGGGCACCATGTCGTTGACAGTTATATTTATTTTGCCGTCCTCATTCCGCACTGTGCCGCGAATTCCTAAGATTGCGTCCTCCACAATATAGTTGCGCACGCTTTCATAGCCCCGGGCAAAGACAAAACAGTGCACTTTACCGCTGACGTCCTCAATGTCGAATTGGGCGAAACGCTGGCCCGCTTTATTGCTTTTGATTTTTAAGTGTGTGAGCATACCGGCAATATAAACTTCTTTTTTGTCCGGTATGGCGGCTAGCTGGCCAATCTTGGTGTAGCGGTAATCCTTCCAATAGCCCTGATAGTTATCGAGAATGTGGCCGGTAATGAAAAGCCCCAGCATTTCTTTTTCCATGCGCAGCTCCTCCTCTCTGGAGAGGGGGGGCAGATTTTTAACCTCTGGGAACTGCTCTGTTTCCTTTTCTTCCTCTAAGCCGAAATCAAAGAGGCTCATTTCCCCGGCAGCCTGGGATTTTTTGGTGGTTTCCGCCATGGCCATAGCCTTCTCGTAAATAGCTAACAACTGGGCCTTGTGCATTTCTAAGGAATCAAAGGAACCGGCTTTAATCATGCTTTCCACCATGCGGCTGTTAACTGAGACCCTTTCGCAAAAATCCAGCAGGGAGGTGAAATTGCCGTTAGCCTCTCTTTCCTGCACAATTTGGCTGGCAGGCTCCCGTCCCACGTTTTTAATGGCCATCAGACCAAACCGGATATTACCCCCGGCCACGCTGAAATTAAGGCGGCTTTCATTAATATCCGGGGGTAAAATCGTCATACCCATGCGCCGGCATTCGTCAATATAATCCGCCAGCTTATCAGTTTTATCCATTAAACTGGTGAGTAAGGCGGCGGAATACTCTGTGGGGTAATGGGCCTTTAAATAGGCTGTTTGATAAGCCACTACAGCATAGGCCACAGAATGGCTTTTATTAAAGCCATATTCCGCGAATTTTTCCATTAATTCAAATATTTTACTGGCTATCTTTTCCGATACGCCATTTTTTTTGGCCCCCTCCACAAAGGTTTTGCGGAAGCCCACAATAATATCCTTCTTTTTCTTGCCCATGGCCTTGCGTAAATAATCAGCCTGGGCCATAGTGAAGCCCGCCATTTTTTGGGCAATCAGCATAACCTGTTCCTGGTAAAGTATAACGCCATAGGTCTCCTTGAGGATGGGCTCTAAAATGGGGTGGTCATAGGAAATCGGTATTCTGCCGTGCTTGCGTTCGGTAAACTCTTTAATCATGCCGCTACCAATGGGGCCCGGCCGGTAAAGCGCCACTAAAGCCGCGATTTCCGCGATATTTTCCGGCTGTAGGTTGCGCATAACCTGCTGCATACCGTCACTTTCCATCTGGAATACGCCGTGGCCCTCACCCCGGCTTAACATGGCGTAGGTTTCCTTATCATCCAGAGGCAAGTGGTTGATATCCAAGTCAATACCTTGGCTGTCCTTGATGTTGGCTACAGCGTCCCGAATAACCGTCAAATTCCGTAAACCTAAGAGGTCCATTTTTAGGAGGCCCATAGCCTCCACTGTATCCTTAGTATATTGGGTGGCCAAGGCGGCTAAGGCGTCGCCGCCCTTATCGGTGAGAGCGCGCTGTACCGGCAAGTAGTTGGATATGGTATCAGGAGCTATAACCAGGGCCGCGGCGTGTAAACCGTGGTGACGGGGCATACCCTCCACCTTTAAGGCAGCGTCAATCAGCCTTTTAACCGCAGGCTCTGTGTCGTACATAGCCTTTAAATCCGGATTTGTAATCAAGGCTTTTTCAATGGTCATGCCTAAATCTTCCGGTATTTGTTTGGCTACTCTTTCAACTTCCTTATAGGGCATGTCCAAAGCCCGGCCCACGTCCTTAACAGCTAACTTGGCCTTCATGGTGCCAAAGGTTATAATTTGGGCTACCCGGTCCTCGCCATAGCGTTGGGCTAGGTATTCAAAGACTTCCCCCCGGCGTTCAATACAGAAGTCAGTATCAATATCAGGCATGGAAACCCGGTCAGGGTTAAGAAAGCGTTCAAAAAGCAAATCGTATTTCATGGGGTCAATATCAGTAATCCCCAAAGCGTAGGCTACTATACTGCCGGCGGCTGAACCCCGGCCCGGTCCCACCATAATATTGTTTTGTTTGGCAAAGTTTATCATATCCCAAACTATTAGAAAATAGCTGGGAAAGTCCATTTTAATAATTATGCCCAATTCATATTCCAAGCGTTCCGTTATTTCTGGGGTGATTTCCGCATAACGCTCTTTCAGGCCATCATCGCAAAGCTTACGCAAATAGCTTATAATGTCGTAGCCTGGGGGCACAGGGTAATCCGGTAAAAAATAGGGGGGCGCAAAATGCAGCTCCACATTGCACTGATCCGCAATAATCTTAGTATTGGCCAGAGCCTCAGGATATGACTGAAAAACCTCGGCCATTTCTTCCTGGGTTTTAAAGTAAAATTGATTGGTTTCAAAGCGCATACGGTTGGGGTCGTCTATAGTTTTGCCCATTTGAATGCAGAGGAGAATATCATGGAATTCAGCGTCCTCTTTGTTGGTGTAATGTACGTCGTTAGTGGCCACTAAGGGAATATTTAATTCTCGGCTGAGGGCGGCGATTTGCTTATTAATGCCCTTCTCAATAGGTATGCCTTGGTCCTGAATTTCTAAATAATAATTACCGGGGCCAAATATTTCTAAATGCTCTAAGGCAATGGCCTTGGCCTTCTCATAGTCCTCCTGCTGTAAAGCCCGGGGGATTTCTCCGGCTAAGCAAGCGGAAAGGCAAATCAACCCTTCGCCGTATTCCCGCATCAGTTCCTTATCCACTCTGGGCTTTGTGTAAAAACCCTCTGAGGAGGCTAAAGAAACCATGGTGCAAAGATTTCTATAACCCTGTTCATTTTTGGCCAGGAGAATGAGGTGATACCGTTCCCTGTCCAGATTAAAATCCTTATCAAACCGGGAGCGGGCCGCCACATAGACCTCGCACCCTAAAATAGGTTTAACGCCTTGCTTGACGCATTCGTTATAAAAATCCACCACGCCGTACATTACGCCGTGGTCGGTGATGGCTACCGCGGGCATATCCAGGGCCTTGGCCTTGGCCACCATATCTTTAATACGGGAAAAGCCGTCTAACAAGCTATATTCAGTGTGATTATGCAAATGCACGAAATCTTTCATAAAAAATAAATCCTCCGCTCTATATTTTACAATATTCCGCAGGTTTTTTCTACCAATATAGCCTATAAAATTGTAAATATCTTGCCCAATTCCGCTAAGTGGCAATATAGGAGTATAAATCAGCATATACTACAAATGTAGCGTCTAGCGCTGCCATGCCAATAAAGCTTAATCTCGCCGGTATTCTGCTGTCCGGGATTATAGTCCTGTGTTCTCTGGGATAAGGTAGGAGCCAATGCTAAAATTACAGCATAATATCTTGCGTTTTAGTAAAGTTTTTGCCAAAAGGGGGATTTTTTATAACAATGTAGAATATTATTTAAGTTATAAAGAAAATTCACCTTACTACAAGGAGAAACAACATGGCAAAGCTATTGGATGGAAAGATGGTATCTGACCCTATTTTACGGGAAATTAGTAAGGAAACGGAAAAAATACCAGCGGAAATTCCACATCCTAAACTAGCTATAATCCGCTCTGGCAATAAAAGCGATGACATAAATAATGAAAAAAGCCTGAAAAAAGCCGCTGCGGATCGGGGTATTGAAACAGAGGTTTTTGTTTTTCCCTGGGATATTGCCAAGGATGAACTGCTCTCCAATATCAGGTCAATTGGGGCCAGAGAGGATATACATGGCGTTATACCCTTTTTGCCCTTTCTTTTGCCGGATTATATGTCCTGGGAGAATGAAATACGCAATAGCGTACCCCAGGAAAAGGATGTTGCTTGCATTTCCCGGAGTACAGCCTCCCGCCTGTACTTTGCCGACTTCAGCGGCTTTCTGCCGCCGGCGTCCCAAGCGGTGATAGAGCTTTTACAATACTACGAGGTGCCGTTAGAGGGACGAAATGTTACTATTGTAGATAGTTCCCTGCGGGTTGGTAAGCCCTTATCCCTCCTTTTATTGCAGGAAAATGCCACTGTGACCCTGTGTTCCGCTAAAAACGAAAATTTGGCGGCCACAACCCGCCAGGCGGATATTGTGATTGCCGCTTTAAATGAACCCCGCTTCCTCACTGCCGATTACTTTAGTGAGGGGCAAGTGGTAATAGATACTGGGGTTAATAAAACTGAGGACGGCTATTGTGGTGATGTGGATTATGAAGCCGTGGCCAATGTTGTGGCGGCTCTTTACCCCTTACCCGCCACCGCCGGCAGCGTCGGCGGCGTGGCTATGGTC
>DXZC01000028.1 GCA_019415505.1 Peptococcaceae bacterium
ATTGTTCATTCTTATATTCTGTGCCACCGTTTGATTCATAGCGCAAGGTGTATTCAGTAACGCTGACTAAGCTATACTGGGCTGTAAAGGTCATTTCCCCGGTGATTGGCAAGCTCAACAAGTCCTCATTGGAGTAGGACTTACCATCGTCGCCAAGCCAGCCGGTAAAGCTGTAATCATCGTCGGGGGTAACCGCGGGGATATCGCAGCCGGCATCCTCCAGGGAAGTATTCTCCGGCACGGTAAACGCGGTTTCACCGGTCAGTGTACCGTGATCGCCGGGCTCGAATGTGACGCTGTAGTTGGTCACTTCAGTAAAGGTGAGGGGAATCAGCTCCCCGGCAAAGTCTGTGAAGTTCTCACCATTGTCCTGCTCGGAGAAAACAAACATCTTGTAGGAGCCATTCAGCAATTCGTCAGGAACAGTCATCTCAATGCTGCCGGACTGAGCAGAGGCCTCGGCGCAGTCCGCCAACTTGCCGTAATAAAGAATATTCTGACCGCTTGTATCCGTGACAACACAGGATAGGAATTGATTGGTTCCAGTGGCTGCACCTGAATAGTTAAGAACACCCTGGCCAGCGGCAACAGGTATGGTACGATCAGTTTCAGCAATGATTAAAGTCTGTTCGGGGTGGCTCATGGTAAATTTTACGCTGTCCCCACTCTGGAAGATTTCCTGAGCGCTCTGCAAGCTGTCAAGTTCCGTCAGCGTCACAACATTGCTGCTCTTCCCTCGCTCACCACTGGCAGCAGTGGCGAACATCACCTCATCAAGGTTTAAGTTAAAAGCGGGACGCGCCGGTCCCATTTGCATATAAAAACCATTGCCTTTATAACCAGGACCTTCGTAATTTAAATCCTGATCCATTCCGTCGTAAAGGGAGTTGCCAATATAAAAATTGCGAGAAAGTCCACCAACCTGCAACGTAACATTTCCATATGTTTTATTGGTTGGGGTAAGCAACCAGTAGTAGTCAAAATATTCCAATGCATACGCGCCTTTAATTGTATCGAAATCCTTGGTTGAGATGGGCCACAGTTTTTGATTTTCCGTAGGCTTTCCGCCGCCCTCTCCAATATCAACCGTTGTAGGTGTTATGAGCGCGACTTCCCTTTCTGACATTATATCGGACGCTATCATCTCCATATGCTTTTGATAGGAGCTACCGTGATAATCGGTAGGATTGGTATATCCGCGTTGACCGCTTTCGGCATCATGGTCCACCTCAAAATACAATGCTCTGGATGTATCGGTCTTTGTATATCCGGGTTCCAGTGTTTCACCGGGCACCTCAAAGTTAGGATGAATAAGCATCGGCTTATCGCCGGAAATATTACCGTTCGGCGTAATGTGCAGCGCTAAATTTACGCCCTCATGAGTCATAAACTCCGGAAATCCACCGTTAATGGGATGATCTTTTTCGTGAATGGTTTCACCAGGGTTTTCTGCCAGGAATTTTTCGTGTTCAGGGTGGGAGTAAGGCTGGGGGTCGTTGCTGCCGTCCGGCGTGAGATAAATGCAGGTTCGCAGATTAATCCAGCCATATCTGGTTGATTCAAATTCAGCTATGGGAAGGCTATCCAGTCTGTGAAGTAGCGTTAAGTGCCCGTCAACGGGGTGAACACCGTTTTCGCCATCACCTATGACATACCATTCTTGACTATCGAATCCTATCACCGTGCCCACCTCGGTGTTGTTGCTCATGGAAATTTCCGGCACCCCAAATGCAAACCCCGTGTTTGCTACTGGTTCATCTCCCGACCCCGCGGCAAAAACAGGAATCGCGCAAAACATCACCATTACCAAGACAATTACAAAAAGCTTAGAAAAATTTTTGTTTACTTTCATTACCGTCTCTCCTCCTTGAAACAACCAGGTATATGCCAGATACCTGTCCATTAAGTTGATTGCGTAAGATGATTACGTAAGATGCAGATGCAATGGGTGGATTGTCAAAAGGTGTAGTTTTAGAGAAACCATTATGCTGAAAACGCTATATATAAAAAAATATGTTGTATTAATATAAATCCGTCTATTACTAAAAAGTGTACTTTTTGACAACCATAGCTTAGAGGAGAGAACGACTAAATCTAAAAAATAATTAGGCGAGGTTGGAGTCTAATTTCTGGTAATTATTTGACTTATTGAATTTTAAATGGTATAATTATGATGTAATAGTAATTGTCAAAAAGTACACTTTTTGACAATTTTGTTATGATTATTACTCTTTTCTAGCAAGATAAAGTCTGTATCTAAAATTATTAAATAAATATTGGACTTTCTAATATTTAATGAAATTAAAAACAAAAAGTAATATTATCAACAGATAAATAACCTGGTTCAATAATTAAAATTAATAAAATGCAATCATTAAAACACTGATACAAAATAATGCTAATTATAAAACAGAGCTGACAGGCGCTTGGGCCAGTCAGCTCTGTTTACATTATAAGCAAGGCATAAAAAAGTTTTTGTGGTTCAATTCAACACAATTTAAGCTTGTTTAGATAAAATACTGCGTTAGGCAAATATCTATTCACCAATAAAATTGGGGATAGTCCCTTACCGGCATACACCGGAGCAAAAAGGTGTGGAGTATTGACAAGAAAATCAAGTTACAGTGGGTATTTTGGAGTAATCCGGGGCCTTATCCTTGCCCCAAAAGGCGCCCAGCAGTGATTTTCCCTGGGGCGCTGTAGGCGATTTTACCATCTGGCCTACAGCGGAAATGTCAAGATTAGTCTCAATCAATTGGGCGTTACCTTCAGGACCTTTTACCCCGGAATCCCGGCGGTCAACGAGAATTTCATAATCAGAAATCCCCTGCCCTTTCATTTCTGAGGCGATTTTAGCCTTGGTTTGGGCAATGGCAGTTTCTATGGCCCGGCCCATGGCGTCATCTTCACTATTTACCGCCGCTTTCAGGGGGATTTTGCCCCAGGGGGTAAAGATAGAAATCCCCTCCACGCCATGGTTTTGTACCACAACATGGTACAGAGACATTACTTTGCCGACAGCGGCGCCAATAGCATTGGCAGCATAATTATATTCTGGAAAAACCGCTGTGGTGTGGTATTTCGCCGCGGCGGGGGGCAGCCAAAACCGAGTGGGCGCGCCAATACCGATAATCGGCATTTGCAGGTGGAAGGAGTTACAAAGGAGGGCATCGCCCTTTTCCTTGGTGGCGCTGTTGAAAAAATAGGCCATAACTTTATCCTCTTGAAAAGGGTTGATATCCACTTTTTCATAAGTTAGGGCGCTGTCTAAGATTACGCGGCACATTGCTTCAGTTATACCTTCCTTGGCTTTTTGCAGGAAAGCGGCAAAGTCAAGGCCCATTTTTTTTGCCAACATCTCAGCGGCGAGCTGGCCGGCAGAGGCGTCACCGTAAGGATATTCCTGTTCAAGGCAAAGAATATCCGTGGGTGTAAAGCCCACGATACCGAGGATGGCGTGATCCAACAAGTCATCCAGTTGCATTAACTCCAAGGGCAGACCAACACGGCGGATGAGCTCGCCGCAAGTGTGGGGGCCGTCTGCCACAGCAGCGACCACCTTTTGCTGAACCTCGGTGAGCTCCATATGGGGCGAAGGAGCATGAAACAGGAAAAAGCCTTCAAAAGCTTGGTTATGGAGCAGACCAATGGGATTTTTGCTGGCATATGCCAACTCCGCCAGATAATGAGGCTGGTCCTTGGCAATAACGGAAACAGGCCAACTGCGGCGGGGGCCAATTTGCAAAACGCCACTGGCGTCCACCTGAATCCGGCTGTCGCCCCCCAAACCTGAGGTAGTGACCTCCGCGGCGGCAACCCGGGTACGCCAGCCCCCCACCTTAGCCCCTTCAGGCTCCAAGCGGGGCAAACCATTTTTTAACACGGCAATATCCGTAGTGGTGCCTCCCATATCGAGGACAAGGGCATTGGCGGAATCATGCAGGAATGTGGCCCCGATAATACTGGCGGCAGGGCCGGAAAGTATTGTTTCAATGGGGCGCTCACGGGTAAGGGACTCATTCATCAGGCTGCCGTCACCCTTGACTACCATAATAGGAATATTTAAGCCAAGCTCACTTAAAACCTGCTTTACAGCACAGAGCAAGTTATCGATTATAAAGATTAAACGGGCGTTCAGTACGGAAGTTACAGTACGCTCCTGAATACCCAAAGCTGTAGTAAGCTCGTGAGCGGCCACCACGGGAACGCCCAGGCTCTCTTGGGCCATTTTTTTTACTATATTTTCATGATTTTGATTGCGCACGCTGCAAATTCCGGAAACAGCAATGGCGTCCACCTTATCGGCGAGGCTCTCAAGGGCCTCTTTGGTTTTCATCATATCAAGGGGTTCTATTTCCTCACCCCGAATATTGTGCTTCCCAGGCAAGACGCGGTATTCACATGGGGGCAATTCCGCCAGCGGTTCATGCCCCAAAAGCAACAAGCCTACCCGGCAGCCGCGGTTTTCCACAATGGCGTTTGTGGCCAAAGTAGTAGAAATGGCGATATAAGCGGCGGACTTTAAATCATAATCCGCTAATTTATGAACTGTTTTGCGGATGCCCAGCAGCAAATCCTGATGAGTGGTGGGAGATTTTACCGCGGCTAGTATTTCTTTTGTATCTAGATCGACGATGACGCCATCAGTAAACGTACCCCCGGTGTCAATGCCAATTACAGTGGCCATATCGATCCCTCCTTAAAATGGTTATTGTAATATTTATTGAGATGTTTATTTCCGAGCCGCCAGATGTTTATTTCTGGGGCTGTTTATTTCTGGATTGGTAGATTTTTTTTCTTTCTGACAATAAACTTGGCCTCCGGGGCGTATAGTCCCTTTAACATAGAGACGATAAAAGCAAGCATCAAAAATAGCAGGGGGAAAGATGCCAAGGTGGCCAGCATTTTTGTGCCGTCAACACCGGCAAAGCAAATCATTACATAGGCCAGAGCCCCCATAATAATGCCCCAAACCAGTTTCATGAGCAGGGGCGGCTCCTCGCTGCTGCCGGAGTTCCCGGAGCTGAGAATAGCCGCGGCGGAAGTCATGGAATCGGCCATAGTAACAAAGGAAATCATTATAACCACCAGAAATACAATGACCAGCAAAGTGCCGAGGGGCATCTGAGAAAAGAAGGCAAATACCGCGCTTTCAGTACCATTCTCCGCTAAAGCCGTCACTAAATCAAAGGCACCGCTGAGCTGCATATCAATGGCAGTACCGCCAAAAACGGTAAACCAGATGAGACCAAAGGCAGCGGGACCTAAAAAATTGACCAACAGGAATTCACGAACAGTACGACCATAGCAAAGCCGGGTAAGGAACACACCCACCACAGGAGCATAGGCAATCCAAGCAGCCCAGTAGAAAATACTCCACCAGCGGGACCAATCTTCCCCGCTATCCACGCCGAGATAAGTGGATTTAACAAAGAAAGTTGTTACGAATTCACCCATGCCCTGAGTACCCAGTTGCAGAATATAGGCAGTAGGGCCAACGCAAAGTATGAACACAAGCACCAGGGCATAAAGCTTGATATTTTGGTCAGCAAGCCATTTTAAGCCTCTATCCATACCCAGGGCGCTGGAACCAATAAAAGCAACCACAATGACAATGGCAATAACCAGCCACATAAGGGGATTAGCCGGCCAGCCGGAAAGAAAATTAACGCCGCTGCTCACTTGCATGATACCCATGCCAAGGGAAGTAGAGATGCCGCCAACAATGGCAAACAGGGAAACAGCGTCCACCACTTTGCCGACGCCGCCGTTGCACTTATCGCCCATGAGGAAATAAAGGGCGGAACTAATAGCTAATTTCTGCTGATAATTATAGACAGCCAGGGCAATGGGGATAGCAGCCAAATTATAGAGGGCATAGGGGGTGATGGACCAATGGAGATAACAGGTGGAGATAGAGAACATCACCGCTTCGCCGCTGAATGGTTCTAGGCCCAAGGCCGGGTTCGCCAGATGAGTAATGGGCTCGGCAACGCCCCAGAAAACAATACCAATAGCCACGCCGCCGCAGAGGCACATAGCAAACCATTGGAAGAAGGTATATTTTGGCTTAGCGTCGGGACCGCCAAAGCGGATTTTGCCCGCTTTAGAGCAAAAAATTACCAGTAAAAGGATAACAGCTACCAGCGCGATCAGGGCGTAAAGCCAGTCAAAATAATCTGTTACCCAGGTATAAGCCCCGTTCATTACCAGGGCAAAATTTGCCTCATTAATAAAACTGATAATCACGGCGCCAACCAATAAAAGAAAAGGCGGCCAAAAAATTGCATGATTGATTTTAAAACTTTTCTTTGCCATGACTTTCACCCCTTTAGGAAAAAATTATAATCACATCAGCCCGGAGCCTTGTGTGGCTCCGGGCCTATGTTTCCGCCTCGAAACATACCAAAGGTCGGTAATACTGCAATATCTATAAGCTATTATTCGCTAACCCTCTTTACAGCTTTATCGAGAATAGCGTCTAACTGAGCAATTACATCTGCGGGCAACTCAGGAACCTGATGTTCAGCCAGAAGCTTTTTCGTTCTTTCGTGCATTCTGGTGCGGAAGTCAGTGGGGTTTGCTTTCCAAATATCGTATCTCTGCCTGTCCATGAGGTTGGGGAACCAAAGCTCATTTTTGAAATTTTCAAAGGTATGCATATGGGTAATGAATTCACCGCCGGGACCAATTTCCTTGATAACGTCAAGAGCGAGCTTTTCCGGGGTGATTTCCACGCCCCGACGGATACGGCGGGCATAACCAATAGCTTCGTCAGCCATGGTGATAAGATCAAGGTGGGAGGAAGCGGCGGATTCCATGAAGCCCACGTCATGGACGAGGTTGCCGCCGGAAAGGCAGTTCACCAGGGAGGTAAAGGCACATTCCAGAGCGCACTGTTCGTCAACAACTTTGGAGTCAGAGGCGCAAGCCGTTTCCCAGCAGGGCAAATCAAGGTAATGATAGATATCAGCAACCAAGCTTTCGCCCAGGCAGTGTTCGGGAGTACCGTAAGCGGCCTGAGTGGTGTTCATGTCCACAGTCAGGGTTACGCAGGTAGCAACATAGCCGTTACCAGGGCGCACAGACTGGCAGAGTACAAGGCCCGCCAGGTTTTCCGCGATACCCAGGGTGATAGAACCGGCGATAGTCATGGGAGATACGCAGCCCAGCTGCACACCGGAGGGCCAGAGAACTGTCATGCCCTGTTCCGCGCAGTAAACGTGCTTACGGGCAGCGTCAGCAGGAACGGTAAGAGGAGTTACAGGGTCCCCGGCATAACAAATAGCAAAGGGCTTTTCCTGGAAAGCTTCCCAACTGCCCCGCACGGCGGCGAGCATTTCAAACTGCTCCGCCAAACCTTCCACATCCACACCCCAGCAAACTATGGGTTTGGTGGTATTCTGCAACATTTCGTGCATTTCACAGGTATCGGCGATGAGGGGATTCCAGTCACGAATACCGGCTAAGGACATGATGAAGTCGATGTTGTCAAGGGCGTCGGAGAGTCTGGCGCTATTGGCAACGTCGGATTTTTTGGCTTCCCGTCTTTCGTAGGTTTCAAAGTCATAGTAAAAGGGGTTGGTGGGGCCGTTGCCAAAGTAAGTATTGTTGCCGCCAACATCCATAGCGAGTTCGCCAAAGCGGTTGTAAACCATAATGTGGGAAGGCGCGGTGCTAATAGCTTGCTTTACCAGTTCCCTATCAATATAAACCCTGGTGCCTTCGACACGACAGCCGTATTTTGCCATATAGTCTCTGGCCTTTTCATCCATGATGTCGGTGCCAACTTCTTCCAAAATTTCAAACGCACCGTTGAGAATTAACTCAATCTGCTCTTCATTCGCTACATGATAACGCATTAAGTTTTCTTTGTAATGGGAGGTGACGCCTTCGATTGCCATAATTAATAGTCTCCTTTCAAGTCTTAAATCTTTAACTTTACTGGCTGCAAAATTTTTTAATTTAATTCATTGTCGTGAACACTTATGCGTTAATGCAAGAGATATGCCAAAAAAAAGAAAAACAGGGAAAAAGATTTATTGCAAAATAAAAGCTACCATAATATAATTAATATATCATCTGTAATAAAAGTCACATTGTTGGTCACCTTAAAATATTCTACAAATCAAAAAAATAACGGCATAATTCTTTGCGCGCAAAATATTTTGCCGCAAAGATTTTTGCTATTTTGAATATTTTGTCAATAAATATTTACAAAAGGGAGGTGTAAATATTGAGCGAAAAACAAAATCCAATCCTTTGTACCGAAAATTTATTAAAAATTATGGACAGTCTCCAAACCGCGATTTATATCGTCAACAAGGACGGGGAATTTGTCTATATCAACGACGCCGCGGCCGAACTGGAACAGATTCACAAAGAGGACGCTCTCCATAAGGGGCTTGTAGATTTTTACGAGCTTACCAGCTTTAAAACAGGCTTGGACTCTCCCACCCTGGACTGTTTAAAGCACGGCACTATCCACAAGGAGGAGAACTGTGAATGGTATATCAACAACGGCATTGCGGTAAACGCCTTGATTTCAGCCTATCCCTTTGACTCCAAGGACCTGTCCTCCGGGGTGTTCAGCACTGCCGATGATATTACAAAAATTAAAGAACGCCTATATAACGTCGTTGCCATCGATAAAAAGACCCACTACCGGCTGAACAAGAAATCCTTAAAAAACGGCACGAAATATGTTTTTGATGATATTGTGGGCCAAAGCGAAGCCATTAAAAGCACGATTAATATCGCCCGGCGCTTCGCAACCAAGCAGGCCCCTATCCTGATTTATGGCGAAACCGGTACCGGCAAGGAGCTCTTTGCCCAAGGGATTCATAACGCCAGCCCACGGGCTTCCGGGCCCTTTGTGCCCATCAACTGCGCCGCTATTCCCGATACCCTTCTGGAAAGCATTCTCTTCGGCACTGTAAAGGGGGCCTTCACCGGCGCTACAGACAGTCCCGGCCTCTTTGAAAAAGCCGACGGCGGCACCATTTTTCTCGACGAAATTAACTCCATGCCCCTGATACTCCAGGCCAAAATTCTCCGGGTCTTACAGGAAAAAGAGGTACAGCGCATTGGCGACAGCAAAATCCGCAAGACCGACTGCCGGGTGGTCAGCGCCACCAATAAATTACCAGAGGAAGCAATACGCGACGGGGAATTAAGGGAAGATTTATTCTACCGCCTCTCCACCGGGATTATTTGGCTGCCCAACCTCAGAGAGCGTGAGGGCGACCTCCGTCTGCTCATTGACTATTTTATCGATAAGGCCAATGCCAACCTGCAAACGGATATTCGTGATGTTTCCGAAAAGTTCTCCGCCCTTTTAGAGCAATATTATTGGCCGGGGAACATCCGTGAGCTGCAAAATACTATTGAGAGCGCCATTAATCTAACCGCGGAAAACGAGCATATATTGGACATTCAGCATCTCCCTTCCTATCTGAAAAAACACTTTACCAATGAAATCTCACTGCTGCCCAATGCCAACCAAATATTTGCCCTGCAAAACGATGATAAGAATAAGAACTTCCCCACTATCGACTTTGACCAGGACCTCAGCGCCATGGTGGACGAATATGAAAAAAACATAATTATCCTGGCGTTATCCGGCGCTAGGGGTAATCTCACAAAATGCGGTGAAAAGCTGGGGCTTTCCCGCCAAGCCCTGACCTTCAAATGCAAAAAACACCGTATTGACCCGGAAAAATACAAAAAGTGAAAATAAATTTATAATTAAATATTCTCTTATACTCCAAGAACCCCGATTTTTCGGGGTTCTTTTTTTGGCACGCTTCTTGCAATAATCATAGGCGAAAGTCGTGAACATACCTTTTTAATCCGCTTGCAGCCGCTAACATTCGCCGAACTAGCGGATAGTCGTGAACAAACAATACAACCTAAAATTAAAGGTATCCTAGCATCAACAGCGCCGGTAAAGAGCCGTGAACAAACTCTTTACATAAGAAGCCGTTACCTCGCCTTGGCCTAAAGGTCAAAAGGATAATGGCAAAAGTATTTTCACTCTTAACAGCTGAATATGTACTTTTATCATCATCTTATTTTGGCTTCTTACCATTAAAACTAAGGAGGCATTTTATTATGGCTAAAAAAGGTGCCAATCGTTGGCTCGTATTATTTATTCTTGCTCTTACTTGCGGTCTTATCTATCAGCTGCCTTATCTGCGTTATAGTTACTATGATCAGATGATCGCCGCATTTGCTGTTACCAATACACAGCTCGGTACCTTCATGACTGCTTACGGTCTGGGCTCCCTGCCCTGCTACCTTTTGGGCGGACTGTTCGCAATGAAGGTTTCCGATAAAATTCTGCTTCCCGCCGGCTCCATTCTTACCGGCGCCGCGGGTCTCTGGTTTGCTACCTTTCCCTCTTACGGCATTTCCCTCTTTATTCACTTTTTCTGGGCCTTTTCCACTTCCCTCATCTTCTGGCCCGCTGCTATCAACTTTGTGCGCGGCTTAGGCTCCTCCTCGGAACAGGGTCGCCTATATGGTCTTTTTGAAGGTATGCGGGGTATTTGCGCCACTATCATTGGTCTGGGTATTGTGGCCCTTTTCAACGCTGCTATGAGTGAGCTGGCCGGTTTACGCACCGTTATTTTAACCTACTCCGCCATTAACATTGGCCTGGGCATAATCCTCTTCTTCTTTACTCCCAACAATAAGGAAGCTAAAAAAGCCATAACCCAGGCTGCTGACCAGGGTTCTCTGTTCTCAGGTTTCAAAAGAGCCTTGAAACTTCCTATCACTTGGGCAGCCTGCGGCATTGTTTTTTTCACCATGATGGTATTTGACTGCCTTGGCTACACCACTCCCTACCTCACCGGTTGCCTTGGCGCTTCCGCGGCCTTTGCCGCTTCCTTCGGTACCCTCCGTACCTGGGGCCTCCAGATTATCGGCGGTACCGGTGGCGGTATCATTGCCGACAAAATCGGTTCCCCGGCAAAAACTTTAATCGGCGGCTTCGCTGTTATCGTTCTGGGTTTCGTTGTGCTAAACCTGCTCCCCGTCAATTCCAGTATGGTATGGCCCGCGGCCATTTTCATTCTCATCTTTGGTATTGCCCTCTACGTTAACCGCGGAGTTTACTTTGCAGTTCTCGATGAAGCAAGCGTCCCCAGCAGTATCAACGCGGCTGTTGTGGGTATTGTTTCCGCTATTGGCTTTACCCCCGACGCTTTCATTTACACTATCATCGGTCACTTCCTGGATACTTATCCCGGCACCCTGGGCTACCAAATCACCTTCTGGATGGCTGCCGCCTGCGGCGTTTGCGGTATGCTTTGCGCCCTGTGGGCTGTTAAAATCATCAAAAAAGACAGAGCTAAAGCTGCTGCCACAGAAAAACAGAGTATTTAACAAACCCTAAGACCTTAAAGTGAAAACGCCTCTCCCCGCCGAGGGGTGTTTTCATTTATCGTTATTCCTTTTGCTTCTAACCTTTTGGCTTTTGGCTCCAGAATAGCGGTAAGTGAAAACACCAACTAACAGATTTAATCGCCATAATAAAAGAAGAAGATACCACGATGAGCCGGCGCCGGCAACAAATCCACGCGGCAACCATGAAAATCCTCTCGTAAACTGGCCTGAAATTTCAACATCCCAGAGCGGTGGAAATACTGAAACAGCATGGTATTTTTATCGCTAAAAACATTGCGTTTAGCTAAATTTTATAATTTTCCCTGCCGGGGCAGCGGAGCTATCACTGACGCCAAAATAACAGATGCTCAGACAGGTATGGCATATTTCACAGAAAATCAGATCATGCACTGGGTAAGGAAAGCGCCGCGGTATTTTAGTCTTTATGGGTTAGAAACCCAACACAATATTTTTCGGCCGTGGCGCTACCCATACTGCCCCGGCCTATGGTTGCCCCTCTGTCACACAGAAAGACGGTACAGTAAGAGAGGGAATCCCGGCGGATGACATAAAAATCACCAAGCTCCTCCAGGTTAATGAGGATTTCCACATCAACAACGGCCTTTTGGTCCAGCCCAATGACATTGATCTTCCCACCTCAAGCCTGGCCCTGTTTTACGCAGCTGTGACCCATTTCAATAAAATTATGAGGGTTCCCACCTGGGACAAAAAGCAAATGGAGGCTATAATGGACAGTATGACCTTGCTCTGCGGCGGCCGAGCAGCGCTCAAACAGGAGCCGCATCTCTGTACCATTGTCAACACCAAGTCCCCTTTGCAATTGGACGCCGCCATGACCGAAGTATTATTTACCTTTGCCGAACACGGACAACCTTTTGCCGCCACAAACGGCGCCATGGCAGGGTCAACCGCTCCCCTGACCTTGGCGGGCACCATAGCCCTGTTCAACGCAGAAATACTGGCCACCATTGCCCTCACGCAAATGGTGAATCCCGGCACACCGGTGTTTTACGGTTCCCAAGCCACCACCACTAATCTGAAAACGGGACAAATGGCCTGTGGCGCGCCAGAAGGCGCCATCTGCGCCAAATACGTTGCTCGGTTGGCTAAATTTTATAATCTTCCCTGCCGGGGCGGCGGAGCTATCACTGACGCCAAAATAACAGATGCTCAGGCAGGTATGGAATCCCTCATGCTACTGTTGAGTAGCTATGAAAATCAAATAGATTTGGTTATTCATGCCGCTGGGGTATTAGACAGTTACCTTTCCGTTTCCTATGAAAAGTTAATCCTCGACTTTGAGATTATCCGCTATGTAAAGCGCTATTGCCGTGAATTTGAGATTAATGCGGCAACCATTCCCCTAGAACTAATTCAGCGCATAGGTCACGACGGTGAATATCTCACCGCCGACCACACCTGTGCCTACTGCCGCCAAGAGCCGCTGCTGCCTACAGTATGCTCCTGCGGCAGAGTGCCCAATCCCCAGAAGCAGCTGGCAATTAACACGGAAAACGAATATCTGCGTATGTTGAAGCAATATGAACCGCCGCGGGACAGAAATAAATTGGCGCAAATTAAAGGCATCCTCACTCCAGCCGGGGCCGATGAATATCTGCTGCCTACCATTGAAAAGATGTAAAACCTACAGCTGAAAGTATATAAAACCTAGAAAACAGGTAAAACCTACAGCCACCAGACAATTTAGCCCATAATAAAATACCCGGAAACAGCTAAGTCCGGGTACTTTATCTGGTGAGTAAATTTGGCAAGATAGATTTTTAACGCACCGATTATTTATTGCAGAGCATCCTCTCGGCGTTGCAAGATAGCGTCTAATTCTGTGATTACCGCGTCGGCCAGGGGCTGAGGTTGATGATTTGCCAATATTTCCGCGGTTTTTCTATGGACCCTGGTACGCATATCGGTGGGGTCCTGGAGCCAACTCTGATAACTGCGGTGATCCAGCAAGGTGGGGAACCAAAGCTCTTGGCGAAGGTTCATAAAGGTATGGGGGTGGGTAAGGAACTGACCGCCGGGGCCAACTTCTTTGATAGCCTCAAAGGCCAAGGTTTCAGCGTTGATTTCAATACCCCGGCCAATGCGGCGGGCATAACCGATAATCTCATCGCACATAACTATTTGTTCCAGGGAGGCGCTCATGGCGGAATCCATAAAACCAACATCGTGCACCATATGGCCGCCGCTTAAAATGTTGGACAAAACAGCCATGGATACTTCAATGGCCGACTGTTCATCTACGAGCTTAGAATCGGTAACGCCAGCAGTCTGAAACATGGGCAGGTCTAAATAATGAAAAATGTCGGCAACAATGCTTTCCCCAAGGCAATGCTCAGGGCTACCGTAACTGCTCTGACTGGTAGCCATGTCCACACTGACCACCACAAGGCCGCCCATAAAAACAGAACCTCTTTTTATTTGCTGGGAAAGAACTAGGCCGCAAAATACTTCGGCAAGCCCCAGGGCAATACTGCCAGCGGTGGTGACAGGAGCAGTGGAACCGGGCTGCGGGCCGGTGGGCCAAATTACAGGCAGCCCTGCTTCAATGCCGTAGGCCAACTTATCGCAAAGCTCCTCATTAATCACAAGGGGAGTAATCGGGCAGCCGGGGAAAATCGCCACAAAGGGTTTTGCGGACAATTTCTCAGGACCACCGGCAACGGCGGCAGCCATAGCCACCTCAGCCCTAAAGTTCTCCACATCCCGCCCCCAGGCTACAATAGGTTTTGTGGTGTTAGCCAGCAGTTCGCGGAATTCCACCAAATCGGCGATGCGTTGGTCGCAGTCGGAAATTTGGGCAAGTCCCATAACAAAGTCTAAATTGGGACAAGCATCGGTAACAAGGGCGTTTTTTGCCACGTCACAACGGAGAGCAGGCCGTCTTGTACCGGTTTCAAAATCGTTGTAAGAGGGGTTGGTGGGGCCGTTACCAAAATAGGTGTTGACGCCGCCGGCGCGTATAGCTTCATTACCGTTTCTGTCATAGAGGACACATTCGGCAGGAGCTGAGGCAATGGCATCTTTCACCAGGGAAGCGGGAATCCGCACAATATCACCTGCCACATCGCAGCCTGCGGCGGCCAGAATATCCCTTGCTTTGGGGTTTAACACCTGTAAACCGATTTCCGCCATAATATGGAAGGAGCTTTCGATAAGCTTCTCACACTCCTGTTCCGTTACAGCATGATATTTTGTTTGATTCTTCTGCCAAGCAGAAGTTATACCTGCAATAGCCATAATTCGTTATCTCCTTTTCGCTAATAGAAAGTCTTGTATGTTAGTAATAAGAACCGTGAACAACTTTCTATTATCGCAAAAACCGTGCCAAAAAGAACAATACGGCATTAAACAGGCATTTTTATATAACAACCTTATTTTTTTACGCAGTATGTCAATTTTTATTACGGCAATTTTTATTGCACTTTGGCTTAAAAGCAATTTTTATTGACAAAACAAGAAAGGACAATACCCATGCACCAACAGCTCACAAAGGAATTACTTCTGGAAATCATAGAACATTTTTATGCTGCCGTTTATGTTACAGACGCCAAAGGCAATATGATTTACCGCAATAAGGCCGCCCTGCGCCTGGATCGGGATGAAAACAATTTAGGCGGCGGCCAAGAATTATCCCATATTTACAGCGGCACCGAATTTTCCGACGGCCTTAATTCCCCCTGCTTGGACGCTTTAAAAACCGAAAAGCCCCATATACAGGAAAATCTGGAGTGGTATTTGCCCGACGGCGCCAGAGTCAATGCCATTACCAGCGCCTACCCGTATTATAATGCCAGCGGCAAAATCCAAGGCGTTTACGCCCTGGCTGAGGATATTGATAAGCTGCGGAAATACCTGATTAAGCAAGGGGCTTTTCAGCGCAAAAAGTCCTACCGCTTACGCAACAAACTTTTGAAAAACGGTACCCAATATATCTTTAACGATATCATTGGTGAAAGCGAACTGATTCGCAACGCTATTATCATAGCCCGCCGCTTTGCCGCCAAAAAGCTGCCGGTGATGATCTATGGCGAGACCGGCACCGGGAAAGAGATGTTCGCCCAAAGTATCCACAATGCCAGCTCCTATGTTGCCGGTCCATTTGTGCCCATCAACTGCGCCGCCATTCCAGAAACCTTGCTGGAAAGCATCCTTTTCGGCACTGTAAAGGGAGCTTTTACCGGCGCCGCCGATGCTCCCGGTCTTTTTGAAAAGGCTGAAGGCGGTTCCGTTTTTTTGGATGAAATCAATTCCATGCCCCTGATTTTGCAAGCGAAAATCCTCCGTGCCCTACAGGAAAAAGAGGTGCAGCGCATTGGCGACAGCAATATTCGCAAGGTCAACTGCCGCATCATCAGCGCCACCAATAAGCTACCCTCCGACGCCATTCGCGATGGCGAACTCCGGGAGGACCTTTATTACCGCCTCTCCACGGGTATGGTCTGGATTCCCTCACTCCATGAACGCAATGAAGATATCGACCTTCTGGTGGATTACTTTATTGAAAAGGGCAATGCCGAGATGGACACGGCCATTATTGCCGCTTCCGCTGACTTAAAAAAATTATTCCACAGCTATTTTTGGCCTGGCAATATCCGCGAACTGGCCAATGCTGTGGAAAGCGCCATAAATATGACTGCCGATGGCGAGAGCATTCTGGAAATTCGCCATTTGCCCACCTATATCAAACAGCATTTTGGGGAGGAATTGAGCTTAACCCCTAATGCTGAAGATATCTTTCTGCTCCGCAACGACCAAAAAGCCCAGGAACCTGCTTATATCAATCTGACCTCAGACATTAACACCATGGTCGATGATTACGAAAAGGAGATTCTACTCTTTGCTATCAGCGGCGCCAAGGGGAATATTTCCCGGTGCGCCGAAAAACTGGGCGTCTCCCGACAAAGCCTGTGGGTAAAATTTAAAAAATACAATATTGACCCTAAAACCTTTAAATAGTAATCTTATTTGTGGCTGCCTAATTACTTACCTGTAATTACCGCTTTTAGCCATAATTAACAGCGCCCAGGAAAATTTTTAAACATTCCTGGCCCTTTACCAGATAATCGTTAAAAGAAATTTCAGAGCTGTTAAATGAAGCTGAGATTAGGCCGTTGGCTGCGCCCTATGACTTTTTAATGTAAGGAATTACTTCTGAAAATCATAGAACACTTTTATGCTACCGTCTACGTTACCGACGCCAAAGGAAATATGATTTACCGCAATAAAGCCGCCTTGCGCCTGGAGCAAGACGAAAATAATTTAGACAGCGGCCAAGAAAACAGGTTTTAAGAAAAAAAGCTCAACCGCTAAATTTGCAGCCTAAAATTCCGGCCACAAAAAATAGAGAAATTCCGGTGTAAATGCTCTGCCGAAATTTCCCTATTTAGTGTTATTTAAAGGCTCCAGGCTATAAGGTAGTGATATTTTTGATACTGTGATTTATTTAACTTTACTTACATGTTGAGTTTTTCTATCAGCAATTTAAACCTTTGCCGGTTTTTATATGCTAGACACATAGTATAAGGATTAGTAGCCGAAAATCTTGCCGCCCAAATAACTTAGAGCGCAAGACAACAACCCTTTAACCGCTTAATTAAAATTATCGTAACTGCCAAAACTTGGTTATCTGTTTTTATCTATATTTTTAAACAAATTTTACCAGGTAGCGGGCCAACTATGCCAATAGATAACTGTTGTTGACGGCGGCTAATCGCGGTAAAACAGCAACGCCGCTAAAAATGTTTTTACTGAGCCTTACCTAAACCAAAAATCCGCCTTGCCTTATTGAAAGGTTAAGCTTAAAACCCAAAGCTCGCTTTTATTAGCTACAATAGTTTAGGGCTTACGGTAGAGGTAAAGAGGTTTGTTTTTATCTTTGTTTGGTGCTAGAATAAGTAATAACTGCTTATAGTTACCGGCCCCAGCAGATTACAAGCGCAGTGCAAGTGTGTAATCGTCAACAGCGCTGCTGTCTTGAGAACAAAGGCGGACATTAACGTCAGTTTTTATTTTAGCCAATTTTTTAATTTTTCTATTTTTTCTAGCCGAAGCCTAATAACCTAATTGAGAAATAAATTGATATTTTAAAAGTATTTTTTGCAGTTAAATTCTGCCTAAAATTAAATGCGACACCATTAATTTTATGGAACAGCGCTATAAACAGGTACTGCGGTTACGTCATTGCTTAATTGCCGGGGCCTATGTAATAAGGTTACCTCATAGAACTGCGCCCGAATCGCAACTCTGCCTAAAGCCCTATAGCCTTATTAAGCTTACCGGCAACAGAAACGCAATTATTTACAGGTGGTAGCGGTAAGTTGCAACCCCGAAAAGCCTATGCTTAATGAACCACGAGCTATATTTCCCACCAGATACAACTTATCCCAGCAAGGCCTTGCCTAGAACCAAACCGAAGCAGAAAATAGCCTTAAACCAATACTTCTATTTTTCTGACTCCTCTGATAATTAGGTTGAAAAAAAATTGTGCTCAGCTTTACTCCCGCAAAATTGAATTAATAATTATGCAGCCCATTTTATAGACAATCTTTTTCATAATTTACCTCCATATTAGAATTACCGTTGACAAAACAAAGTATAACACAATTCAACGCTCAAAGTCTGACTGATGTAAAAATTAACAGTATTATTGTAAAAAATCGTAAATTACCTAAAGTGAAATGGGGCAGAGATAGCTTGTTATATATTGCCATATGTGATGACGAAAAAATTGTATGTGAACAATTAGCCCAACAAATAGAAGACTACTGCTCCCAGAATAGCCAGAAAGTATTTATCTCCACCTTTTTAAATGGTGAGGATTTATACGCTCTGCTCAAAAAAGGGCAACACTTTGATTTATTTTTTCTCGACATTATGTTATATCAACTGAACGGCATTGAATTAGGTAAATATATACGGGAAAACTTGGATAATCAAGCAAGTCAAATCATATTTATCTCCGCTCAACAAAAATACGCGATGGAGTTATTTGCCTTACACCCTCTGGACTTTTTAGTAAAACCTATCTCCCCCCTGCAAATTGCCGCTTGTATTGAATTAACGAAAAAAATGAGGGAGCAAAGTCGGGTCTGCTTTACCTACCAAACCAATGGCATTATCAAAAATATACCATTGAGGGATATATATTACTTTGAAAGCTGCGCCAGAAAGATAAAAATTTTTTCTACCCAGGGTCAAGATGAATTTTATGGCAAATTAATTGACGTCTATAATAAAGTTAAAGAATATCCCTTTTTATATATACACAAATCATATCTAGTTAACT